>JBJEWN010000258.1:0-2685 GCA_051885075.1 Bullifex sp. | reverse complement strand
ATCCCCACTGTTTTCTTCACTGTTGTGTCCAGTCTGCTTGTCGCCTACGGTTTTGCCCGCTTCCGCTTCAAAGGCAAGAAGGTTCTCTTTGCCCTCGTGATAGCATCCCTGATGCTTCCGAACGAAGTCATCATTATCCCCAGGTACATGCTGTTCAACAAACTGGGATGGCTGAATACTTATCTTCCGTTCATCGTTCCGGCTGCATTTGCCACATACAGCTTTTTCATCTTCATGCTGGTTCAGTACATCCGTTCAATCCCTCGTGAACTGGATGAATCGGCATACATGGATGGGTGCGGAAGTTTCAGAATCCTCTGGAACATAATCATTCCTCTATGCATTCCTTCAATCGTGTCATGCACCATTTTCCAGTTTGTGTGGAGATGGAACGATTTCATCAATCCGCTGATCTTCCTGAGCAGTGTGAAGAAGTATACTGTTTCCCTTGCACTTCGTATGACGCTTGATGTTACCGATACGATTGCCTGGAACCAGACCATGGCAATGTCAGTCCTGTCCATGCTGCCTCCCGTGCTGCTTTATTTCTTCTCTCAGAAATACTTCGTGGAAGGCGTGACCACAACGGGTCTTAAGGGGTGAAATATGATAGCAAATCATTTCAGCGTAAGAGCACTTGAACTTCACAGTCTTTATGCATGGGACTATGAATGGATTATGAAATGTCTGGATTTCATGACTCGGGAGGGCTATAACACCCTGATACTTCATCGTAATGACATCATCGATCTCATTATCTACCCAGGAAAGTATTTCGGCTGCGGTAAGGAGCACTATGAATCCATCTTCGAACGATATGCAGAAATATTCAGGACTCTGTACAGGTATACCCCTACCAGAAGATCCGGTCCCTATCAGCGAAGAAGCTTTCTAAAGCGTGTGATTTTTGAGGCACATAAGAGGAATATAAGGGTTTTCCTTGAGAACAAGGAACTGTATTTCCCTGACATAATGCTTGAGTTCCATCCTGAAACACTGCATGACGGAAAGATCTGTGCCACGGATCCTTTCTGGCCGGAATTCACGAAAGTGAAATACCGGGAACTCTTTGAGGAATTCCCTGAACTTGACGGGGTGATAACATCCCCTGCCACAGGAGAAAGCCGTGTTTCAATAAAAAGCAACCGCTGTACATGTGAACGGTGCCGCAATACCACGAAACAGGAGTGGTATGAAAGCATCCTGATGGCCATGTATGAATCAGTAAGCTCTGCGGGAAAGGAAATGGTAGTAAGGGATTTTGTTTTTGACAGCAGGTCCCAGAACGAGATTGCATCAGAGATGGAAAATCTTCCGGAAGATGTGATCATTTCACTGAAGAACACTCCGCATGACTATTATCCCACTTTTCCGGATAATTGCCGCATAGGATGTGTCGGCCATCACCGTCAATGGGTGGAATATGATGCGATGGGTCAGTATTTCGGATGGGGAATAGGCATTGCCGATCTCCGCTCGGATTACAGAAGAAGGTTCCGTCATGCACTGGAGAAAGGAGCTGAAGGCATGATAGTCCGTACCGACTGGGAAAGTCTTGACGGTCATACCTGTTTCAGAACGATGAACCTGATGAATCTTTATTCAGCGGCAGCTCTTGCCATGGATACTGATGTTACTGATGAAGAAATCGTACGGCATTATCTCGTCAGTGAAGGATATATAAGTGAAAGCGGAGAGAGTGATGAAACCATAAAATGGTTTTCGGGCCTGATGGCCATGACGTGGCCCATTATATCCCGTACATGTTTTGCCGGGGATTGTGTCTTTTCCGATTCTTCCCTCATGCCTGTAAGTTTTGAACATGCTTTCTGGCTTTCTGAAGAAAAGAACTCGCTGAAGGACTGGGCTCCTGAAAAGGCTGACGCACTTTTCCCTTCAGAGGCGCGTGTCAAAGCCATACTCCGGGAAAAGGATGTGGCTCATGAACTGGCCGTAAAAGCCCTTGAGAGTGCAGGGAAGGATGTTACCATCAGGCACCATGAGAGAATAACCGATGCATTCAGTATCAACCTTATGTATGTGAATCTGTTTGTCACAGTGACGGATGCCCTCATTCTTACCCGTTATCTGACTGAGACTGTTGAACCCGTTAATACTGAATTTTTCTCATGGGCAGAGAGTGTGTGCGATGAGAAGATAGCGGAACTGAAAAATGAGGAAAAGGAACTCAGAAAATTCTTCAGGACAACATCCTTCCATCCCCACACGGTTTACACCCTGCTTGATCCTGACAGGGTCCGCTGTCTTTACCTTGATCTTGAAAGGAGGCTTGAAAATGTCCGGTCTGTTTGATCTTACAGGGAAGACAGCCATCATAACAGGTGGCGCCAAAGGTATCGGCCTTGCAATTGCCGAAGGCCTCGGAGAAGCAGGGGCCAGGGTGGTAATTGCCGATATTGATGAAGAAGCATTGAAACATGGGCTGAAACACCTTGTTGAATCAGGTGTGAGTGCATCCTCGCTGAAGGTGGATGTCTCTTCCCATGAAAGCATTCTGAATATGGTTTCGGAACTCAGAAAATCAGGAGGTGTGGATATTTTTGTATCCAGTGCGGCAGTTACGAACAGAAAACTGCTGAGGGATATGACGGATGCTGAATGGGACAGGATCATGAAGGTCAATCTGTACGGTGCTTTCCATGCGGGAAATGAGATCAGCAGGAT
>JBJEWN010000257.1:0-2689 GCA_051885075.1 Bullifex sp. | reverse complement strand
TACCTGGAAAAAATCATTTGCGTTTACATTGGAATAAATCCGTTGGGAGTCATACCCATATCAGATAATTTTTTCAATTCAATTGAATAATGTTTTCGTTTATGATAATATCCTAATTCAGCGGTCCCGTAGCTCAGCTGGATAGAGCACTTCCCTCCTAAGGAAGGGGTCATGCGTTCGAATCGCATCGGGGCCATATGTACTACTACTTCCTTGGATGCATGGTAGGGACAGAACACCGAAACATGAGAATGGCACGCATTACCGTGCTCAACAATCTCTCCAGGGATGTACATGTAAGGGTTTTTTCTCCGGACAGGGCTGTCATAGAATACTGTAAGAAACAGAGAAGACTGATTAACCAGCCCCTTATCCCGGGTTATCTTGTCATTGAATGCGAAGCTGACTTACTTCCCATAAAACATCTGTTCATGGGTATGACTCCCACAAGCTTCGGACTTGTCAGTTATGCTGACAGATCGATAATCCTCCGCGGGAGCGACAAGGCTTTTGCCGAATGGATCGTGGATAACAACGGACACATCACTTCCTCGAAGATCCGTATTAAGAAGACCTTTAACGAAGGCACCCAGATCACTGTTGTATCAGGACCTCTGAAGGATCTGAAGGGGAAGATAATAAAGATATACAAGGATACCAAGGTTGTAGTGGAAATTCCGTTCCTTGATGATGTGAAGCGTGTGAATCTTCCTGTTGAAGTAATTAAGGAAGATACTGAATCTACACAGGAAAAACACTGAGTTTTGTTGACTTATCCCGTGTGGGTAAGTATTTTTATGGATACGTTTTTCAACTACTTCCGGAGGTGTTCTTTTGATCAGAAGACTTGCAGGCAGCATCCGTGAATACAGGACCAGCGCCCTCCTGACTCCGCTTTTCATGATAGGTGAAGTCGCCATGGAAGTCCTAATTCCGACTCTCATGGCCCTAATCATTGATAACGGTGTGTACAAGAATGATACCGCATATATCGTAAAAATGGCTGTTCTTATCGTATGTGCGGCAGTGCTTTCGCTGATGTTCGGGATTCTCGGTGCATCAAGCGGTTCAAAGGCTTCATGCGGCTTTGCAAAAAACCTGAGACATGACCTTTTCCATCACATTCAGGATTTTTCGTTTTCAAACATTGATTCATTTTCAACATCATCGCTCATCACGAGGCTGACTACCGATGTTCAGAGCGTGCAGCAGGCATTCCAGCTTATAATCAGGATATGCTTCCGTGCACCGATCATGTTTGTATTTGCCATAATCATGGTTATCCGCAACGGCGGAACACTGGTTGCGGTCTTCGCTGTTGCAATTCCCATACTGGCCTTCGCCTGTGTTTTCTTCGTGAAAAGGGTATTCCCGATTTTCAACAGGATATTCCGTCATTACGATAAACTGAACCGTGTAGTTGAGGAGAACCTTACAGGTATCAGGACAGTCAAGGCATATGTCAGGGAGGATCTTGAGAAGGAAAAGTTCTTCGAATCCTCCGGTGCGATCCATGACGATTTCGTCAAAGCTCAGAGGATGATGGTCCTGATCAATCCGCTCGTGCAGGCGGTTTCCTATGCATGTCTCCTGGCTATCTGTTACTTCGGTGCACGCCTGATCTCAGGCGGGGCGATGGGAACAGGTGAGCTCATGAGTGTGTTCACTTACACGATGCAGATCCTCATGTCCCTCATCATGATCGCAATGATCATCGTGCAGCTCTCGATGTCCAGGTCTGCGGCTCTCAGAATCATCGAGGTTCTCGATACCAAGCCTGAAATGGATCTCAATGCTAACGGGGAAAAGAAAGTTGCTGACGGAAGCATCACTTTTTCCCATGTTGATTTCTCATACTCATCCAAGGGAACGCCCCTTGTGCTTCATGACATAAACCTTGACATTAAATCAGGTGAGACCGTGGGTATTCTCGGACCTACCGGTTCCGGTAAGTCATCCCTTATCTCCCTGATCGCAAGACTTTATGACGTTACTTCAGGAAGCGTTTCCGTCGGAGGGAGGAATGTCAGGGACTATGATATCGTAAGCTTACGTGATGCAGTTTCAGTCGTGCTTCAGAAGAACACGCTCTTTTCAGGAACTGTAAGGAGTAACCTGCTCTGGGGCAATGATGGAGCATCTGATGATGAGCTTTGGTGGGCACTTAAGAGTGCAAATGCTGACTTCATAAAGGATCTGGATGCTCCTGTGGAGCAGGGAGGAAACAACTTCTCCGGCGGACAGAAGCAGAGGCTGTGCATAGCCCGTGCCCTTGTGAAAAAGCCTAAGGTACTCATATTTGATGACTCGACAAGTGCCGTCGATACAAAGACCGATCATGAGATCCGGATGGCGCTTAAAAATGATGTGAAGGACTGCACGAAGATCATCATTGCACAGAGGGTAAACTCCGTCATGGATGCCGACAAGATAATCATAATGAATAACGGCCGCATTGAGGATTCCGGATGCCATGATGAGCTATTAAAGAGAAACGGTACTTATCAGGACCTTGTTGAAGTACAGCTGGGAGGTAAGGAAAATGCCTAAGATGAAGAACCTGCCGCCACAGAAGGCAAAGAATCCAAAAAAGACATTCAGCCGCCTCTTCAGGGAGGTTTTTGAAGGGAAGAAGCTGCAGTTTGCGGTTGTGATTGTCTGTATCCTTGTTTCAGCAGTCTGTACTGTT
>JBJEWN010000256.1:0-2692 GCA_051885075.1 Bullifex sp. | reverse complement strand
GGAGACCCACGATGAAGTCAGCAATGATGGTACCCGCACCTGTCTTCTCAAGTGCCTTGGCAAGAGCCAGTGAGCCGCCGAAAAGAAGGACAACCTTCAGATCTATTGACTTCAGCGCATCCTTTTCAGAAATGACGCCGGTAAGGACCAGGAAACATGCACCCACGCATGCGCTGACCTGAATCTTGATACCGATCTGCTTCTCGAAGATCATTGCAAGGATTACGATCACAAGCACTGCAATGGAAGTGATCTGCTTCCACCTGGGAATATCTGAGAAATCCCTCTGCGTTCCGACTGCCTCTGTTGATTTCCTGTCCGGAAGGAGTTTATAGCCTATAAGGGCATAGAAGGCGATGGCAACAAGCAGCATCGGAAAACCGACAGGGGCATACATGAAGAAGCTGGTCGCATATCCTGCATCCTGAAGTGCGGTGACACCCATGAGGTTACCGGGAGCACCTATTATCGAGAGGTTACCGCCGAGGGCTGCGGCAAAGACGAGGGGCATCAGCAGCTTTGATCTTGAATACCCCGATTCATCGGCAATTCCGCATACGACAGGGATGAGAACCGCTGCCGTTCCGGTATTTGACAGGAAACCTGACATGATTCCGACGATTGCCATGATGGCAACGATGAGAAGTCTTTCTGACTTAGCGAACCTGGTGACAAGTCCTCCTATTTTGTTGGCCATGCCCGTTTCAAAGAGGGCCTGCCCCACGACGAACATTCCCACGCAGAGAATGACGTTTGAGTTGACGAATCCGGCAAAAGCTTCAGAGACGGTGAGGACACCGGTGAGCTGAAGTCCGAGGGCCAGGATGGTGGCTGTCAGTGCCAGAGGAATCTTCTCTAAAATGAAGCTGACTACCGCAAAGAGCAGAAACAGCATCGTGATGGTTGATGGTTCCATTTATTTCTCCTTTTGTCTGTTATGGCCACATTCTAGTGCAGGCATATACCATCAGTCCAATTTATAACTTAAATATATCCATAAGAAAATCTTATAGTAATTACTTATTTGTGTGGTATCATATCTGTAAAGGACAAATCATGACGCTCAATCAGTTAAGATATTTCTGTACTGCAAGCCGCTGCCGTTCGGTAACGGGGGCAGCAGCCGAACTCTTCGTAACTCAGCCTGCCGTATCCCTTGCTATAAAGGATCTTGAAAATGAATTCGGAGTCACTCTTTTCTACCGGCAGGGGAACACCCTTATGCTGACGGATGAGGGGGAAAGAATATATGAGAAGGCAACATACATCCTTGAATACTGCAATGAAATGGAAGCGGACATCACGGGAATAGCCTCAAAGCGCACTCCGGTCAGAATAGGAATTCCACCTGTTTTCGGCGCTTTCTTCTTCCCATCCCTGTTTGATGAATTCACTCATTTACATCCGGACATAAAACTTCAGCTTGCAGAGTACGGCTCAGTCAGGGCTGCTGACATGGTTCAGAACGACGAACTGGACGTATCGATAGTAAACATGGAAATGTATGATATTGACAGGTTCAACAGATCAGTGCTGAGAAAGGATCAGGTAGTCTACTTCGTATCCCCTTCCCATCCTCTTGCGGACAGGAGCGTTGTGACAACGGAGGACATTGTGAATGAAAGGATAATTCTTTTAAACGGTGACTCCGTGCAGAACCAGCTCTTAAAGCAGCGGTTCACTGCACTTGGGCTGAAGCCTGACATAATACTCCAGTCCAGCCAGCTCCATCTTATAAAAAAGTTTATTGAAACAGGTACGTGCGGCTCATTCCTCTTCGGAAGCTTAAAGGAAATATTTCCCGACTTCATCGCGATCCCGCTGGATCCTCCGGTTCCCGTGAACATAGGAATGATCTGGAAGAAGGGAAAGTACATCACGGCCCAGACAAAAACGTTCATGGATTTCGCAATTAAAAGCAGAGGCTGTCAGTGACAGCCCCTGATTGCAATCAGCATTCAGCCTTCAGCTTCTCATAAAGGGCACCGCGGGTCAGCTGACGGTAAGGATGGACGTAGAATACGGTCACGATGCCGCATGTGATGGCACCGAGGATATCCCAGGGGAGGAAACTCAGGTCAAGGACCAGTGCCTTCCACTTGTTACCCCTCATCATCGCCTTACTTTTCTCAAATGCTTCCTTCCTTGACACCTTCGGATCATCGGCAAGGATGTAGGGAACCATTGAGTACTCATATGCCTTGATGATGCCCGGGACGACCAGAAGCAGTGACCAGAGGAAGATGAAAATATCCATTAAAAGCATCGTCTGAACGTTTCTCTTATATTCCACATCGAATCCTGCACCGATATCGGATACATTTCCTTCACCTCTTACTGCCAGGGTCCTGAAGCGGCATACACCCACATAGAACGGGTTTACAAGCAGTACGGCAGCAAGCGCACCTATAAGGGCGACAAGGCTCATGACCATGCCGAAGAGTACCATCACGACGTGAAACGGCATGTCACCGTCAGCCATTTCATGAATGATCGGATCCTTATTGTCAGCCACGTATCTGATGCAGCTTCCGCCGCTCATTATCAGGACAAACAGCGCGGACACAAGCACTGCTTTCCAGTATACTCTTCCAAGTGCTTCCTTAGACTGAAGCTTAAGTTCTTTTCTTGTCCACATGTGAGACCTCCCACAACAAAAGATTTATCGATAAACATTATATTGAGTTCACAT
>JBJEWN010000255.1:0-2698 GCA_051885075.1 Bullifex sp. | reverse complement strand
CTTTTGATAGAAGTGGCGTGTTACAAACGATTTCAGGACAGTCAGCCACATGTACTGTAAGTTTTTTCCGAAGTTCATCCCTTCTTTCACATAAACTCCTGAGTTCCATCTGACAGACTCTTATCTGCTCTTCAAGTGAAGCTAACATGCCTTCCGTAACAGCTTCAGGATTATCATCCGTGATAATCTCCAGTTCACCTACAAATCTGGTGGATAATCCATTCATATACCGATTATAGCATGGCATACGTACACTGCAGGAAAAAAACAGCAAACAGGAAGTATTAAATATCCGTACACCTCACCCAGGCTGTCCACGTTAAGTTTCCCGCATTTTCTGAGATTAACGGCATGCAGAAATGCACTTTCCGTAAGACCGGTTTTCATTAAGGCATAATCAAGTGAAACCATTTTATCTTCCAAGACTGAGATAAACGGCTCAATGTTTCCAGGTATTGCACCCTTTTCAATGCCCTGTTCGATTCCTCGATTCACTGCCATTGATGCATAGTCACACAAAATGGATACACCCGTTTCCAATGATTCGTCGGGACAGCCCAGTGTTCTTCTCAGAACCTCCGTTTTTTCTTCCCTGGTTCTGTTAAGAGACAATATATCCCAAAGAAAATCCATCTCTCAAACATCATTTCCTCATCCCCCTGTATTTTTTCACAGTCACAGGTGGCTGCGCATCCGCCTTTTTTCATATCGTTGTTTTCTGAAAACCTTCCCGTACTGATCGGAAAGAAGTGATGCCGCATAAAACACCATCCTGTTCAGGTTTCTTCTGCTTCGGGGTTTTACGTTCCGGGCTTCGATGTTGATCAGAATGCTTTTCCCTCCGGAAGAAGGCAATTCTGCTTTGAAAAGGACATCACAGTCCATAAAAAACAGATCCGATTCAAGGGCTTCCACACGGTCACCGTCGAGCGGAAGCAGACTCATAATCTGACTTATGGAACAGTTTCCGTACTCGGGAACTCCCAGCCTGAGAATCCGGGATGCGAAATCCGAAAATCTGAAAAGCTTCAGGACCTGGCTGTTCAGCAGGTCCTCAATTTCTCCTCTTATTGCATTTTCCAGCAGCTTACCGCTCATGGCATTTCCCTTTTTCAGAGGACCGCAGGAACACTGCGGTCCATTGTATTTCAGATCGAGAAATTGTACTTTTTCAGTATGGGACGCGCCTCATCTATGATGCCGTAGAGGGAGAATGCGGCTATTATGAGCCCTGTGACCACGGGAGAACGCTTTGCAGCAGTCCCGGTCGCTATCATCGAGGCGGCTATCGCCCATGCAGAATACGAATCCTTGTAGATGCTCTGAAGCCAGCTCTCGAAGGATGGCATGTCATCACCCGGGATTCCGAACTTCCTGTACTCAAGGAACGTCATGACACCCGATGCAACGACTCCGGCGGCCACCGCAACGACACAGGCAGCGGAAACCTTTCCCCAGATCATCGTCTTGGGAATGGCTGCATAGACAAGACCTGCCGTCAGCAGCACTACTGCCTTTATGACCAGCTTCTTGAGATCTTTGTAAAGCTCCTTCTGCTGTGCCATGGTCAGCGAGCGGGAGAGTTCATCATACATCCTGGCTGCATTCTCCTCCTCTTCCCTTACCTTTTCCAGCAGCATCTCATAGTCCTCATCGCTTACAAGACCTTTTGCGCTTTTCACGATCTCATCACTGCTTTGGGCAGTAAGGACGGAGTATGAGAAATCAATGTACTTCTCACCGCCCTCATCGGTTGCCCTTGCAACGATTTCAGAGCCTTTCATGCTCCTTAAGTCAATGCTCAGTCCTTCCTCATCAGTGAATGAAATATCCTCGTTTTCCTCGAGATAAGGAAGTATGTTCAGCATTTCCTCATCAATGATCCTGGCAACCCTGCTCCGGACCTCCTCCTTCGTTACCCGTCCCGAGGCTGCCGCATCCAGCGTACAGCCCGCAAGGGTTGTGAACATCATGACTGCAAGCATGATGCATCCGATGGTTCTCTGTGCTTTCTGTTTCATAGACTTCACTCCTTTTTATCACTGCCGGTCCTGTAAAAGACCAGAAATGAAAACCTGTATTTGGACAGCTGACCTATCCCTATGCCCTCATCCTTCAGCTCTGAGTCGTAAATGATTACCCTCAGATCCAGGGAGAGATGCTTCATGAGATCGAGTGTCCAGCCTGTTCTTATGGATGATGTGAAGCGGCTTCTTTCATCCGGTGCATCGGGACCGAAGAAGTATGTGTGTCCGATCAGGGCTGCACCCGCATAGAAGCCCAGGGATGAAAAAGGATAGCAGTCAAAATCCAGCGATGAGGTCAGTGCGCTCAGAGTGGAGTCACGGTCATCACAGCGGAAGTATCCCAGCGACGCGCTGATCCTGACGTCATCAAATCTGATACCAGCCTCACCGCGCAGCGAGATGTCATGGTACAGGAAGCTGTCCAGTGACAGCAGGTCGAGGCCTGCGGAAAATGAAAGCGCATGAACGCTTGCTGAAGCAATGAGCAGTATCATCATCAGAACGGCTGTTTTTTTCTTCATGGTTAAATCATAGAGAAGAGAGGGACCGCGATGGTGGCAATTGATGTTCAATTTCGGAATAAAAACCAAAAACCGCGTTTAAAGCGTTTAAATGCGGTTTTAAGACTGAAAACACCCGGAAAGGAAGGGTGTGCAAGAAAAAAGATGTTT
>JBJEWN010000254.1:0-11709 GCA_051885075.1 Bullifex sp. | reverse complement strand
ATCCATGTCAGGATCGATGCGATCCTGCTCTCACTGCCGAAAAAGGTTCAGCTTGCGATCGAGGCAGTCACGGATGTGATAATGATCGGGCTTTTAAGCATGATCTTCTACTACACATTTTCAATCGTTCAGAGAAAGTCGTTCACGCCGCTGGTAACCCTCGGTATCGGTGAAAGCTGGCTGTACGGCGCGATGTTCCTCTGGACCGCACTCACGATTCTTGAGATGATCGCGCAGCTCGTGAACATCTTCATACACGGCGAAGTCGTCAGGAAGTGGGTCGCAGAGGATTCAAAGAACGATTTCTATGACATTAAGGAGGAGAACTGATATATGGAACTTACGCTTACATTCATAATGTGGTTCATCCTCATCATGATCGGCGTGCATGTGGGCTACAGCCTCATAATCGTATCGATTTTCTTCTTTGCCATCACGAACAGCTTCAACCTGGTACCGTTTGCCCTTGAGCAGATGTTCAACGGCGTGAACAGCCAGACGCTGCTGGCAGTACCGTTCTTCGTTCTTGCCGGAAACCTCATGAACGGCGGCGGCGTCACGACGCGCATATTCGACTTTGCCGCTTCCATGATCGGACACAGGAAAGGCGGACTTGCACACGTTAACGTGCTTGCATCCCTGATCTTCTCCGGTATGTCCGGCAGTGCCCTTGCAGATGCCGGCGGACTTGGCCAGCTTGAGATCAAGAGCATGAAGGATGCGGGTTTTGATGAAGGCTTTGCAGGCGGCATCACTGCAGCGAGCTGTATCATCGGACCGCTCGTTCCGCCTTCAACACCGCTAATCATCTATGCCGTTCTTGCAAACCAGAGTGTTGAGAAACTCTTCATGGCAGGCTTCCTGCCGGGACTGCTTACAACCGCAGCTTTAATGGTGATGTGTTCGATCCTTTCCCATAAGAGGAACTATCCTTCCGAACCGAAGAGAAGCTGGTCCTACAGGGCCAACTCCTTCAAAAAGAGCTTCTGGGCACTGCTTACTCCCGTCATCATTCTCGTCGGTATCTTCACCGGTTACTTCACACCGACTGAAGCCGCCGTTGTTGCAGCTCTCTATACAACCATCCTTGGCTTCTTCGTCTATAAGGAGCTGACACTTAAGAGCTACATAAAGATCTGTATCGATTCGATCAAGACCAGCGGTACAATCGTTCTGATGATCCTGGGCGTAACGCTCTTCCAGTTCGTTATTTCCAGGGAGCAGATGCCTCAGGCGATCGCAACGTTCTTCACAAGCCATGTAAGCAGCAAACTTGCACTCCTTCTGATGATCAACATCGTACTGCTCCTGCTCGGTACCTGTATCGACGCACTCCCGCTGCAGATGATCCTCGTGCCCATACTGCTTCCCGCAGTCATGGCGTACGGAATCAATCCGATCCACTTCGGCGTAGTCGTCATCTTCAACCTCATGATCGGTATCCTCACGCCTCCGATGGGAACGGCGCTCTTCGTTGTTGCCAGGGTCGGTAACATGAAGTTCAAGACACTGATGAAAGGTGTGCTTCCCTTCCTCATCCCGCTTGTGATCACACTGATCCTTCTCAACATATTCCCCGAGATCACACTCTTCCTCCCAAGAGTACTTACCGGCGGAGTATGATTGATATTACAGACTGTTTAATGACCAGTGACCTCCCAATCCAATTGGGAGGTTGTTTCTTTTTCTGAAGGTTTTCCTGATAACCATGTATTTCCGGTATAAGCTGGCACGCGCATTGCAGTAAGTTTTTCACCGAACAACAGCTTAATTCATGAGTGAAGAAGTGTTTGGGAAAACAGAATGCCGGAGGTGTAAATGGATACGGCAATGGCACAAAGCATTGAACTGGCAGGAAGCAGTGCCAGGTACGATCGATGTGCAAAAAACATCATAGGATATAGGGCGGTTTCGGCATGGATACTCAAAACATGCGCCAGGGAGTTCTCACAGTGTGATGTGAAGCATATCGCGGAAAGCTGCATAAGTGATGTGATCATATCAGAAAAGGCAGTCCATCAGGATCACAATGACAGGCTTGACGGGAATGAGCGGATAACAGCTCTCAATTCGGAGTCCTCATCGGTCAGGGAAGGCACGATTTACTACGATGTGAGGTTTAAGGCAACCGCTCCCGGGATGAGGAAACCCATCGGGCTCTTCATCAACATCGAGGTTCAGAATGAGGATGATCCGGGACAAAAGCTGCTGCCGCGTGCAGAGTATTACGCAGCCCGGATGATCTCAGAGCAGTACGGCACTGTATTCACCAAAGGTGATTACCATAAGCTTGAGAAGGTTTATTCGATCTGGATATGTCCTGATCCTGCTCAAATCAGGGCAAACGGCATATTCTGTTTCCCGAGGACTCTGGAAACAGTGCATGGTCGGTCTCATTTCAGAAAAATTGACTATGATAAAAGCGAATATGTTGTAATATTTGTAGGTAAACCGGATAATCCCGGTGCAAGTGAGATAACAGATCTGCTGTATACGGTCTTTTCAGCTGACATGAGCGTGGAAGAGAAGAAGGACAGACTCAGTTCCGTTTACGGGATTGAGATGACGGAAAAAATTGAAGCCGAGGTAAGTGAAATGTGTAATTTAAGCAGCGGAATAGCTTTGGTAAACAGGAAAAAGGGACGTGATGAGGGACGCAGGGAAGGTCGTGCTGAAGGGAGGATTCTTGAGCTGATCGAGCTGGTTGAGGATGGACTTATTACTGTCGGGGAAGCAGCCGCCCGTTCTGGCATGAACGTGGATGAGTTTTCCAGGAAGAAAGAAGAACTTAAAGAGAGCCTGTCCTGAAAAATGGTCTGCAGACTTCAGTCAGCAGGGGCTGTTACATAACCCGATGTTTTGAAAACCGTCCTGTTTCCTCACGCCTACGAGGGTAATGGCGCTCTTCGTCGCTGACAGGGGCGGTAACATGAAGTACAGGACACTGATGCAGGGTGTCCTGTTTTATGTTCAGCATTCCTTAATCATTATGTAATTCGTGAGCAGAATACCGCTTCTTTCAACCTGCTGCTCCTTAACCGTTCCGTATCCCCGCTTTTCAAAGAATGGACGTGCCGTAATGGATGCATGGGTGGTGATGGGACCCTGAACAAACGCTTCCAGTCTGTCGCAGATTGAAGTGGCAATTCCCTTTTTCTGATAATCAGCATGAACATAGAGCCGGTCAAGGTATCCTGACGCATCAATGTCCCCGAATCCGGTTATGGTATCACCTTCAGAAGCAACCAGTGTGTAATGCTCCCGGAAAGAGCGGTCCCATTCCTGAAGGTCGACATGCCATGGAGCCCAGGCATCCAGCTGGTCCTTCGTATAATCGGCAGCATTGACGCGGTGTACCGTGTCATGAAAGAGTTTTATTATTGCCATCAGGTCATCCGGTCTGTATTTTCTTATCGTCATTTTTCCTCCTGATCGATGTTAATTTCATAATTTCCGTCAATGAGAATAAAATCCAGCTTATGTTTCACGGCAGATTCCAGCTATATAGCATTGTCTTCCAGAATGCTTTCCATTGTGCATCCATCATCATTCAGGCGGCGCTCAATGTGTGAGGCATGTGTATCCGCTCCTTATGAGGCCCATCTTCAGGTGATCGATCGAAAGATAACCATACCGTTCCGGAAGTCTCTGAGCCAGAACCGTTTTGCCCGAGTGGGAGGTGCCCGTGATCAGAATTACCATGGTTTATAATGTATCATAAGGGAAAAAGAACAGCCACCATCCTGAGGAAGGTGGCTCTATACATGAACAGTCGTGGATTATGCTTTCACAAGTGCGTCGTATTCCCTCAGCTGGTTTCTGAGTGAATCGGGGTTTTCATTCCTTCTGTCCTTATTCCTGTTGAGAAGTGCATAGAGACACGGTGTGAGGAAGAGGGTGAGGAATGCACCCGTCACCATGCCTCCGACGAATGTCAGGGCGATGGGCTGCATCATCTCGGATCCTTCTCCAGGGAAGAAGGCCAGGGGAATCATGCCGAGGATCGTGGTAAGAGTCGTCATGAGGATCGGGCGAAGTCTTCCCTTTGCCGCCCTGAGGCATGCTTCGGCTACTGTGTAATCCTTCTCGTCGAGAAGCCTGTTGATCGCATCGACAAGCACGATTCCGTTGTTTACCACGACGCCTATCAGTGCAACTATTCCGACAATCGAGAATAGTGTGAAATCATTTCCGGTCCAGATGTGTATCCAGATCACGCCTATGAGCAGCAGGGGGATGGTTGCGAAGATGATGAACGGGTTTTTGAGGCTCTCAAACTGACCTGCCATGACTGCATATACCAGGAAGAGTGCGAGCACTATCACGATCACAAGGTATGGAGTGTAAGAGGCAAAATCATTCATTTCACCTGCCTGTACCAGCCTTACGCCCTCGGGCAGGATGAGGTACTCATCGAGTATCCTGTTGACTTCATCCTGTGCCTGAGATGCGGAATATCCGTCCTTTGCGGAAGCCTTGACATGGTTTACCCTTTCCTTGTTCTCCCTGCTTATGCTTGCAGGAGCCGTATATTCCTCAAGCGTCACGAACTCCTCAAGGCTTATTCCTGAAACCTTCAGTGAAAGAATATCCGTGAGAGATGAAATATCCTCATCCCTCAGCTTCACCACTACGTCGTAAGTGTCATCTGTCGAGAAGGTTGTCAGCTCAGTTGCCCTGATTCCGGAAAGTGCTCCGGAAAGGGTGGAGGAAATCGCTGAAACGCTTACTCCGTACCGTTCAGCCTTCTCACTGTCGATGTTGATGGCGTACTTGGGACTTCCGTTGTTGATGTCAGAGGATATATCCTGGATTGTTGAGGCATGGGCCGTCAGCAGTGCCGTGATGGCATCTGACGCCTCCCTTGCGGATTCGGTATCCGAGCTGTGGATTTCAATGTCGATTGCACCTGAAGAAAATCCCCTTCCGCTTCCGAAGGACCAGGTTTCCTTTGGATCCTCATTCATCAGTGGTCTTATCATGTTCTTAACCTCATTGGCACTTAAACTCTGCTCAGTGATGTCAGGAAGCGAAATCGTGATTGATCCTGTGTTTGATGATCCGATCTCGAGTGAAATGGATGTGTAGCTCTCTTCAGGCAGGATCTCCCGGATTCTTTTCTCCATTGCAAATACATGTTCCCTTGTGAAGGAGTTGTCGGTTCCGGATGGCATGGTCAGTGATATGGATACTTCGTCATCACTGCTCATTGCGGGAGTGAAGCTCATTCCGACGCCGCCGAAGTAGCTGAAACTGAATGCAAGCAGCAGGATGAGCAGGGCGATCAGGACGGCTTTGTGACGGAGGAAGTAATCAAGTACTTTGGCATATCCGTTCCTCAGGCCGTTCTCAAATGCTTCCATCGCATTGTCAATTATCCTTAAGGGAGTGAATCTCAGAGGTTTCTGTGTTCTGGAGTTCAGCTTCAGAATTGAACCTGACAGTGCAGGGACAAGTGTCACTGCCACGAAGAGAGAGCAGGCGAGTGAGATACATACCGTGATGACCAGATCCTGGAACATGATTCCGATCATTCCGAGATTGTATTTGAATATAAGCAGTGGTATGAAAACGCACAGTGTCGTCAGAGTGGATGCAACAATGGCAGTGAGCATGTTCTGACTTCCCTTAATTGCCGCAACCGCACTTTTCTCACCCTTTGATCTGTAGAAATAGGTGTTTTCCAGAATGATGATGGATGCATCAACTATCATTCCGATACCCAGGATGAGGCCGGACATTGACATGCTGTTTATGCTTATGTCAGCTGCCGACATCAGCATCAGGGTTATCAGGATACAGATCGGCATTGAAAGCGCGATTATGATTGTGGCCTTGACGTTACGCAGGAAGACGAAGATTATGAGGGCTGCAAGGATGATGCCTTCAGCTGCACTCTCGGCAACACCCGACATCGATGATGATATCATCTTTGTTGAATCGCTCTGGACTTCCAGACTGAGGTCACTGTCAATTGCCTCCCTGATCGATGGAAGGGCATCCTTTATTGCTTTTGCCACCGTGGTTTCGTTTGCATCGGAGGATGCGGAAATACGGAATGTAATGACCTCGTTTCCATCACTGCACGATTCCCTGAAGCTGCTTTCATATGCTTCCTTAACTTCGGCAACATCACTTATCAGTATGGGATTTCCGTTTTTCACCGTAATTACGGTATTCATTATCTCGCTGATATTTGTGTAGCGTCCGTCAATGCTAATTTCATAGTTGAGTTCACCCTGCGTGATTTCACCGGCGGTTGACTGAACGTTATGGCCGGAGAGGGCGGAGGAAATGTTCTGAATGCTAAGTGAATATGCTTCCAGCCTTTCCGGAGACACCAGTACCTGGTATTCCTTTTCAGCACCTCCCATTGTGTCCACATCCGCAACACCCTCGATTCTCTCAAGCAGCGGCGTTATGGTGTTTTCCGCAATTGACTGAAGCTCTGAGTTGGTTCTGGGACCGGTGAGCATCAGGCTCATTACAGTGCTTCCCTGAATGGAGTTGAAGGAAATGACTGAAGGACTTCCCGCCCAGTCAGGAAGACTTCTGGTTGCCATGGTCAGGGCGGAATTGACATCATCCTTTGCCTCGTCAAGATCAGTTCCGTAGTTGAATTCAAGTACTATCCTGCAGCGTTCGTCGCCGCTTGTGCTTGAAATATCCACCAGATTCTCTATAGAGGACAGTCTGGTTTCCAGTACCTTTGCAACCTGCTGCTCTATTTCCTCCGGCCCTGCTCCTTCACATTCAACCATGACTGAAAGCACTGGCATCTCGACCGTGGGGTAGAGCGCGATGTCTATTGATGAAATGAAGACTGCCGCAATTACTGCAATGAGCCCGTAGATCATTGTCATCAGTACGGGTCTTCTTACTGACAGTTCACTTATCGACATGACTTACTCCTCCCGGACAATGGTTACCGGTGTGCCGTCCGATACGTTTCCAGCCGTTATGACTTTATCACCTTCCTGAAGTCCTGAGGTTATGACCGTGACTTCACCGTCACTTCTGCCTGCACTGACAACTGTGCGTCTGGCTTTTCCGTCAGCGGCAACATAGACAACTTTTTCTCCCGCAAATTCGGATATGCAGGTCGACGGTACCGTGATGACGTCATCAAGGGTTTCAACCGTTACCAGCGCAGTTACGTACATTCCTTCCAGAAGTCCGTCAGATCCTTCAGTGAATGACAGTTCGATGGGAAGTGATCTGCTGGAAGTGTCCAGTGTGTCAGATATGTATGAAATTTCAGCGTTCCAGGTCCTGCCGTCGAAGCTGTCACTCCTTACTGTGGCAGAAGCACCTTCAGCCAGGGCTCCGATATTCTTCTCGCTGACTGCGGTACTGACCTTAAGCTCCCTTTCACCCCTTATGACAAGCAGTTTTGCTGATGTCGTGACGGTGTCTCCGACAGAGGCTGTGATCTCATATACGGTTCCGCTTACGGGGGCAGTCACATCACTGGGCCTGTATTTCATTCCGGGCTTTGAGGGATCGACTGAAAAAAGCACGTCTCCCTTTTCCACCTGATCACCTCTTTTCACGGATACTGAGGAAATCATTCCCCCTATCGAGGGGTAGACCGATACATCCATGTCCGAGGAAACTATCTCACCCATGACTTTTGACGTTCTTACGAAAGTTCCTTCCGCCACCTCAGTCACAGTGACGTTTGAGGCCTTCGCAGCGCTCTCTGCCGGTGCCCTGAGTGACTGGGTATTGTTTTTTCCTGCCCTCATGTAGGTCGCCCCTGCAAGCACGATGCATACCAGAACAAGGATCAGAGTGATTATCCTGTCAAATGTACTGTTTTTCATATTATTTTCTCCCGTATAGTGTTATGAGTTCATCCACACTTATTCCCAGTTCCGAAGAGAGTGAATAAAGCTGCTGAGTGTAACTTATCTTCTCATCTGAAAGTGCAACCGCCGCATTGAATAGGGCATCTTCCGCACTGAGATATTCGGAGTAGGAAAGAAGTCCTGCGTCATATGCTTCCTTTTTCAGTTCAAGTGTTTTCCCTGCCAGTGAAAGGCTTTCCTCTGCCAGCGTCACTGAACCTTCACCGCTTTTAACCTGCTGAACCAGGGATGCAATTGATGAAATGGTATCCCTTTCACTCTGTGTCCTTGTAAGCTTTGCAACAGTCACGGCACTCTCGGCATTCCTCACGGCAGTATCCCCTGAGGAACCTTTGATATATGGGGTTACCGGAACCGAAACCGATACCTTAACGTAGAAATCATCACTTATCTTTCCCGAAAGGGATGATGTGTATGATGAGGAAGCTCCGGCACTGTAACCGGTGCTGAATTCCAGGGAAGGAGCGAGGGATGATACCTTTGTGGTTTTCAGGTTCACTTCGCTTTCAGTCACTTTCGCATCCTTCACTTTAAGTGCCGTGATGGTTCCCCTGTGTGTATCATAAAGTTCTTCCGGTGAGGGGAGATCAAGGAGTATCATTTCATCAAAGTCCTGAAGGGTGAATTCTCCCTCAATTCCGGTAAGTGTCCTGAAACTCTGAAGGGAAAGTTCATACAGTCCCCTGTATGTGCTGAGGGAATAAAGAGCACTCTTAAGTGAGCTTTCCGCTTCCAGCACGGAGAGTTCGCTGGCAAGTCCGCCTTCATATTTCTCAACCTGGGTTTCATAGGATGCTTTCAGACTTTCAGCTTTCCGCTCCGCCTGTCTGACTGTACTCTCCGAACGGGCAAGGGTGAGATATGCGCTTACCGTGGCCGTTTCCACGCTTTCCGTACTCTGGATGAATTCAAGCTCCGCCAGTGTACGTTTCACTGCCGCACTCTCCTCATTCCCGATCATGGATGTGCCTATGCTCCAGCTTATTCCTGCGCTGATATCGGCGGAAAACGGAGTGTATGACATGGAAGCAAGTGAGCCTCCCGTGGACAGCGTGCCTTTGAGTGACAGGTCGGGAAGGTAAGAAGAGAGTGTGGAAGCTGATCGGAGGCTCTGCTCCAGCTGCTCCTTTGCAATTGCGAGGCTGATGCTGTTTGCCTTCGAGCTTTCCACTGCATCGCTGACCGTTACCTGGACCGCAAAAGCCTGGAAAAGCGTGAAGGCGGAAAGCAGGAATACCGTTATCTTCTTTTTCATGTGTGTGATTCTCCCTGATTGAGAACAATCTACCCGAAGGCACACACGTTTTTGATATATGGCATCTGAAGAGTGAATAATGTTAGGTGAAGAAGCGTTTCATGCGGTGAAGTATGTGTGGACACATCTGAATTATGTGTGGTTCATGTGAAAGGGAAGCGGTATTGTGTTTTCTTTCACTTATCCCAGCATGCGTTGATGTTCTTTCTTTCCATGACATCACCGAAAAAGGCGGATGCTTCCTTCTCTGTTTCCCCGAAGGATTTCCCCTCAGAAAGCCTGATGAGGATATTCCTCTTGAACTCATGGTATTCAGCGATAACCCTCGCATAAGGTGCGATTGAGGGATCCTGGGAATAGAACTTTTCCACATCATCCTCTGAAGGTATTCTGCCCGTGTCAAAGCAGGAGAAGTCGGTCACATGTGATAACATTTCCCGTTCGGTAGGACAGAAGGATGATATGTTCACATTGAAAAGATCATGATAGCTGATTATTCCCGTTCCCAGATAGAACATGCTGTTTCCCGTATCGAACAGCGGGGCAGGGCCGACAGGTTTTAATGTGCTGCTGTTTCTGAGCAGACCGAAGTTGTTCAGATGCCTGTCGATGTTGGATACGATGAAATCGCTTATCGTCTGATAGTTAAGGAACCTGCTGACTTTATCAAAGTCAAATCCTTCCATGCATGCAAGTTCCTTCCAGCGCGTGAAAAGTGAATGTGAGTCTCCTTCACCGTACTTTGAAAACAGCTCCCATGCAGGGATGAATTCAGTATCTTCATCGGTGAAGCACTCCGTGATGCATCCTGTTGATGAATCAGGAAAGTGCATGAGACGGTAGGCAGCATGATTGTCAAAACCCTGCGCCTCGTGTATCCGGGTCGCAAACACCTCGTTAAGTGACTGCTGGAAAGAAAAACCGGGCATGTTTCCCTTTACAAGGAAGATTTTCCCGTCTTTCCTGATCCATTTCTTCTTCAGCTCCCCTCCGCTTGAAGCGGAAGGAGTGAACAATGCATGTAATGTATCCGAAGAGGGTGCGGCAGTGAAAAAATCCTGGGCATCTTCCCGGAATGGATTAAGATGGAATGACACATCCTTCCAGAGGACATCCTGTCCTTTGGGCTTCACCCAATATGCATCAGTCATGCCTCCGTTGAATCAATTCTATCACAGGAGAAGCTGAAAATCGAGTAGGTAGGTTCTCAAGAGAGATTTTCCCTCTTGGGAACTTTCCTCTCACACCACCGTACGTACCGTTCGGTATACGGCGGTTCAATCGAATATAAACTCCAACTGGGAGTTATGGCTTCTGTCCATCCTCATTCTTTCAGCATGCTGTCTTTTATAGAGTGCCATGATATCAATCAGCCCTGTTTCCATATGGAACCTGTTCACTGGTATTGATGTAGCAACAATCAAACTCATCTTCCAGTACCCTTGGTTTCCGAGTCCCATAGCCCATCTCGCGAGCCATCGTTTGCTTGTGCCCATTTCTTTAAGTTTTGCAATCCTGTTTTCTTTGGTTTTCCATTGCTTGTAGAGGTAAACCATATCTTTCTGCGTATCCATGCGGCTTTATTCTTAAGCCATGATGATATGTTGCTTCTGGCATAGTAATTTATCCATCCGCGTATGTATGCATTAAGTTCACCGATGACGGTATTAATTGATACGCCTCTGTTCCTTTTCAGAATCTCGCGTATCTTCTTTGTAAATGCATCAAGTTTCTTCTGTTTGGGTCTGCAATATCCCAAACTGCCATCTTTTCCTCTAAGCGTTATAAATGTGAATCCCAGGAAAGAGGATCCCACTGCGGTTCTTGCCTCTGTCTTATCCATGTTTACCCTGAGTTTCATCCTGCCTTCGAGAAAACGGATTATGGAATCCTTTACTCTTCTGCACGAATATTTGCTTTTTGTAAACACGTTGCAGTCATCGGCGTATCGCACAAATCTAAGGCCTCTTTTCTCGAGTTCCTTATCATATGGTGTCAGATAGATGTTTGACAGCATCGGCGAAAGAGGTCCACCCTGCGGTGTTCCTTCCTCTGTCGCATGAAAACTGCCGTCGGTCATGACTCCGCTCTTGAGATATGTGAATATAAGTCTCCTTATGTCCTTATCTTCAAGCGTGCGGTCCACAAAAGTCATCAGCAGGTCATGATTGACCGTGTCGAAGAACTTTGACAGGTCCAGGTCTACAACGTGGTTGTATCCTTCGGCCATGTACTCCTGTGCCTTTCTCACCGCATCCTCAGCGCTTCTGTTAGGCCTGAACCCATAGCTGTAGTCTGAAAACGTCGGTTCGAATACAGGCGTCAGAACCTGCACCATCGCCTGCTGTATCACGCGGTCCACCACACAGGGTACTCCAAGAAGCCTTACGCCTCCGTTGTCCTTTGGGATTTCCACCCTTTTCACAGGCTTGGGTTTATACTTCCTTGCGAGTATCTGTTCCCTAATCCGTGGCCAGCCGTCCCGCATGAACGCATCGAGTTCATCGACCCTCATGCCGTCAACGCCTGCACTGCCCTTGTTTCGTTTCACGTTCTGCACGGCTACTTCAAGGTTATAGGGCG
>JBJEWN010000253.1:0-11759 GCA_051885075.1 Bullifex sp. | reverse complement strand
GCAGATGATTACAAAGGAACTGCCATATACCTTGCGTCAGAGGCATCTGCATTCATGACCGGCAGCCTGATCATAGTCGATGGGGGAAAAACAGCGAAATAAACTGACTTAAGAACATACTGTCAATTTCTTCAGGCAGAATTTTTCTTTTGAACATGAGTGCTGATCATTGAAATACTTTTCCACATCAATGACTGCTTCATATTTTTCCGGCAATGTGAATGCATCTGATTCAAAAAAATCCTTGATGACGGTACCAGATATGATTTTACCGTCATTCAGCGCAAACCTGAAACGTTTTGATCCGGAGTCCAGCGCTATCAGAGTACCGGTTACGGTAATGGTTGCATTCGCCACACTGTAAATGTCTTTTATCTCTTCATAGCGGCTGGCTACTGACTCTTTACTCAGTTCAATTTTCTGTACCTTTGCTGAATTCGGTGAGGCGGTTGTAAACTGTACATCGCTTCCTGTTTTCCTGATTGTGTTCAGTATCTTGGAATATGCCCTGATGAAGCCTTTCGGATCCTTGACTTTACTTAGTCCTGCATAAATCGTTTCGGATGCAAGGACTTCGTTGATGATATTCATTTCATTGCCGGCATCATTTTCCCCGAGCAGGTTCTGCCTGCCAGGAAAAGAAAAACTGATCACACAGGACCCGGGCGAAGTTGCGACGCCCAGCGGTTCCTTCCTTCTCTGACCGAAAACCGAATTTGTAAGGGAAGTAAAAGAATTACACAAATCTGACATGAAATTATTAGGAATGAAATGTCTGTCAGTCCCTGCAAATAATCTTATATCGAATACTGTTGCATCAGCATCCCTTGCTGCTTTCAAGGTTCGCTCACTGATGTCATCAGCAGTTTCTTTCTCGGAGAAAACAGGATCTTCCGGTAATTCTTTTATCCAGGTTTCTATATCAGATGACAGCTCCGTAACATCTCCCGCATCACTATATATGATGGATAAAGAAAACAAATTATACCCGTTCTTATTTATATAGGCTTCCTGTATTGAAATTTTACGGTCGACCAGAGAGTAATATTCATTTTTGCTTATTCTGGAAACAAGCCATACGTCTTTCCTGTCCATGCTGCTCATTTCGTAGAATAAATACTTGCAGTCAAACAGATCTTCACAGACGAAGACACGGGGATAAATATAGGTAAGTAATACATCATATAAATAAAGATCGCCTAATTCATTGACATGCATAAATACATCTTTATCATTCATGTTCTGCTCTTACCTCCCAAATTATGAAATCATCCTTTGGACTGTTGTTTAAATAATCATACAGAAAATAGTCTACATGATGTTTTGCATTTTCTTTTGTGGATATTCCTCTTTCAATTGTTGTGAAACCCTTTGCGTATCCATTTGTTGTTCTGTTTAATGCAGGAATTTTCATGACAGTATTTTTCAGTGAATTCAGGTCAGTGAAGACTGACATCCCATACTCCGGCTGTTGAAATGTTTTCCTGAAAAGTCTTTTCTGATCTGAATGCTCAATAATCCATGGAAGAAAATCCGTTATCTCCAAAGTATCGCTGTTTTTGATAGCCCTGTACACCTCTGAATATTCAATGTGTTCTGTTTCATCAGGCCAAACTTCTTCTGGCATGTATTCGAATTTTCCCACAATACTTGCTCACCTATTATCCGTAGTTAGATTATATCATATTTTTTCATGCCTGTGTAAAAAACTTCCCCCATTCATAAACGGATGTTGAATATTTTTTGAATCAGTTCCTGTGTGGATGTATGAGTGATACAGGCCGTGAATTAAAGGGACTTTAGGGCTTGAGACAAGCTGAAGAACAGGAAAAACTGAGTAAATTATTTTCTCTACTGATTCCATGGTGTTTATGATTTTTGCGGTAACCCGCAAAAATCATAAACACCTGAGTAGTAAACAAAGACAGTGAGTGATATAATTCAATTGTTGATAGTTGCATAAAACCGCAAAAATCTGAAATAGGAGATGCGATACATGGTAATAAACAGAGACCGTTATCTGAATTTGCTGATCAGTAAGAAACACAACGGATTGATAAAAGTGATAACCGGGATGAGGAGGTGTGGAAAGTCATTTCTTCTTTTCACTCTTTTCAGGGACTACCTGCTTTCAGATGGAACGGATGAAAAACATATAATAGAGATTGCATTTGATGCTTTTGAAAACAGGCATTTACGGGATCCTGATGTGCTCTACCCTTACCTGAAAGAACGGATCGGAGACGACGGCATGTATTATGTGCTGCTTGACGAGGTTCAGCTGCTCGGGGAATTTGAGGCGATCCTGAACAGCCTGACCCGAATGAAAAACGTGGATGTGTATGTGACCGGAAGTAATGCCCGCTTCCTTTCCAAAGATGTGATCACCGAGTTCAGAGGACGCGGAGATGAGGTTCACATGTATCCGCTGAGTTTTGCGGAGTTCATGTCGGTTTACCCAGGAACTAAACAGGATGGCTGGAATGAGTATGTTCTGTACGGTGGTCTTCCGCTGGTACTGAACTTTCACACTCCTGATCAGAAAACCGCGTTTCTGAAATCCCTTTTCGGGGAGACGTATATTTCTGACATAGTGGGAAGGCATAACATACGCAACAGAGCAGAACTGGAAGAGCTATTGAACATTCTTTCATCTTCAATCGGTTCGCTGACAAACCCTGAAAAGCTGTCTGCAACTTTCAGGTCAGTCAAGAATAAGAAGATCAGCAGTGCAACAATCAGGAAATATATTGATTACTTCTGCGACTCATTTCTGATCGACAGTGCCTTAAGGTACGATGTTAAGGGAAAGAAATACATTGACACTCCGGTAAAATACTATTTCACTGACATGGGACTGAGAAATGCCCGTCTGAATTTCAGACAGCTGGAAGAAACCCACAGCATGGAAAACATCATCTTCAATGAGCTTAAGATCCGCGGCTTTAATGTTGATGTGGGTGTCATCACACAGTATGATACCAATGAAAAAGGCAACAGCATCCGAAAGCAGCTGGAGATTGACTTTGTATGCAACAAAGGCTCCAGGCGCTACTATATTCAGTCCGCATACGCTTTACCGGATCAGGAAAAGATGGAGCAGGAACAGCGTTCACTTATGCTGACAGGAGATTTTTTCAAGCGGATTATCATCACCAGGGACACTCCGGCACCTCATTACAATGACAAAGGGGTACTGATAATGAACGTCTATGATTTCCTGCTGGATGAGAACAGTCTGGATTTTTAAGGCGATGAGTACTGTGATTTCCCTGAATCTCCTTCATGTTTGTGTTTCAACTGAATTCGGCAGTTAGGATTATCAGCAGAAATCAGTTGAAATAAATTGGTAGGAAACTGGTTCATCAGATGCTTTTGTTGCGGTTCATGGTGAGGAAAACTCCACAAAAATAAAGTTGACAAGCTGGAAGGGTGTGGTATTCTATGGTTGTAAGTTGTCAGACAACTTACAATATACGGAGTTTCACATGATCTTTAAAGGTGTTGATGTAACGGATAATAAAGCAAAGGAAATTAAGGTTGAGGATGGAATCATAACATCCGTCACCATGACGGATTCCTCTTCAGGAAACTATCTTTCCAATTCATTTATCGACATGCAGGTTAACGGTTTCATGGGAATCGATTACAGCGGTGATGACCTTTCAGAAGATAAGATAGTCACACTGTCCGAGACACTCGCTCAGAGCGGAACGCTCCGCCATGTTCCCACAATCATAACGAACAGTGAAGAGAGAATAAAGCGGAACCTGAAGGTAATTGCGGATGCGGTAAGCCACAGTGAAACTGTCAGGGATGCAATTGCCGGTGTGCACATTGAAGGTCCATTCATTTCCGCCAAGGACGGCCCCCGCGGTGCCCATGATCCCATGTTCGTCAGGGAACCCGATGCGGAAGAAGTCAAAAGGTGGCAGAGGGCTGCTGAAGGGCTTGTGAGCATCATCACGATCGCACCGGAGAAAAAGAGTGCTGCAGAGTTCACGAAAGCCGTGACAGCCATGGGTATCAATGTGGCAGTAGGACACTCTGAACCGGATGATGCAGAGCTGGAAGAGGTGGTTGATGCAGGTGCGGTCCTTAGCACCCACCTTGGAAACGGAAGCAGTGCAATGCTTCCGAGGCTTAAGAACCATATCTGGTGGCAGGCTGCTGAGGACAGACTGACAGCAGGCATCATATGTGATGGTTTCCATCTTCCTCCGAGTGTCGTGAAAACATTTTACAGGACCAAGGGTATTGACCGTCTGATACTTGTAAGCGATGTGGCACTGCTCGGCGGACTTGCTCCCGGTGCGGCAAAGTGGGGAAACATCGATGTTGAGATATGTGAGGACGGACACTTAAGTCTTGCAGGCACATCCCTGCTTGCAGGTGCGGGGCACCTGCTGGACTGGGATCTCGTGCATTTCATGAAGTTCACGGGTGCATCGCTTCACGATGCAGTTAAGACCGTTACGGTCAATCCTGCAAGAATATTGGGTGTGAAGTGCGGGAGAGGCTTCAAAGTCGGTGACAGTGCTGACATTATTTCCTTCACATTGGGCCCGGATAGGCTTAATGTTAATCAGTATGCTTTTGGCAAAGGAAGGAAAGGATGAGCAGAGTACCTATAAAATGTCCCCGTCAGCTTGAAAACAGGGATCTTAAATCAGATGTGGTCGTTGAACAGCTGAAGAATTTCATTCTGGAAAACAATCTGTCCACAGGTGATAAACTGCCGACTGAAGCGGAACTGTCGGGAGCACTCAATGTCAGCAGGGCATCGATCAGGGAAGCAATGAAAACACTGGAAAGCGCAGGGATAATTGAAAGCATTCAGGGAAAAGGCCGGTTCCTGAGGGATTTCAACTATGACCAGATGCTGGAGACGTTTTCATACAACATACAGGTCCACTTCAAGGACTTCATGGAAGTCGTGCAGGTACGAAAGGGGCTTGAGTTCTATTTCCTTCCCCTGGCGATGAAGGAGATGGACCAGGGGGATTTCGATGAACTGAACAGACTTCTGGATGAAATGGAAAGGCAGATAGGTGAAGGGTGTTCATACAATGAGCTCATTGAAACCCATGCCCTGTTCCATAAAACCCTGTACAGGAGGATGAACAACAAGCTTCTGGACAGTCTGATATCAATGTTCACCGTGTTTCAGAAAAAGCAGTCAAAAAACCCTGATACGAATCTTGATTTCATAGAGGAGCACAGAAAGCTCATCGAGTGTCTGAGGACAAAGGACATCGATCGCATGAGAGTTGCGCTTGAGGATCACTTCCACGATTTTTCAATGTAAATAACTGTCTCTGACAGAAATAAATAGGAGGAAAAGTATGAAGAAGGCACTTTGCGTTCTTATGGTCGTCGTATTGTCACTCAGCTGTGTTTTTGCTCAGGGAGGGACAGAGCAGAACAAGGTCACGACAATCAAACTGGGACACATCAGGGATACTGAGCACCCCACGCATAAAGGTGCGGAGCTCTTTGCAAAGCTGGTGGAGGAAAAGACGGAGGGCAGGTACAAAGTCGAGGTTTATCCCAACAGCATGCTCGGCGGCATTGAGGAAATGTTCACCCAGATCAAGACAGGGGACCTTGATATGGTATACGGCGGAATCAACACGCTTGCCTTCATTTCAGGAGGTGAAGCGCTTGAGATCACGGCAATTCCGTTCCTGTACCGTGATTACGATCACATGAGGACATGTCTCCTTTCGGATGCCTTCGCTCCTGCCCTGGCTGAAGCTGAGAAGAACACGGGACTCAAGATCCTCAACATCACAGGTGATACCGCTCCGAGAGGACTGACTGCAAACAAGCCGATCCTTACGCCTGCTGATTTCAAAGGCCTGAAGATCAGGACCGCCGCATCGGAGACAGTCATGAGAACGATGCAGAAACTCGGTGCGCTACCCCAGCAGATCGCACTTGCAGATCTCTGGATGTCACTGAAGACAGGTGTTGTCGATTCACAGGAAAACGGTGCCATCACGGTCAATAACAACAGCTTCTTCGAAGTTCAGAAATACTACATGAAGACCGATTACATCAGGGACATCGAATGTTTCTACATGTCACCTTCCCTCTACAATAAGCTTTCCGAGAGCGATAAAGCTGCATTCCTGGAAGCATCGGAAGAAGCAGGTGCGCTTGTCACGAAGCTTAACAACGAAATGCTTGATTCCGTATACACCGAGCTTGAGGCAAATGGCATGACGGTCATCACCGAGCCTGAACTCAGACTTGATCTTATCAGGGCAGAGCTTGAAAACCTCTTTGCCGACTGGGACGGAGTCAAGTGGCCCAAAGGCATGCTTGAAACTTTCAAGAACCTCTGATCATGTCTTATCGCTGCGGCAGATGATTATTCTGCCGCACTTTTATGGGAGATGCTATGATAACAGTTCTTTTCATTGCACTTTTCACGCTCATCGGACTCGGTCTTGATGTCTGGGTTGCGATGGGCTTCAGCAGTATTCTGTACATCCTCCTCAGGGGTGATGTGTCACTGCGTCTTATTGCATCCCAGATGATAAGCGGGGTATCTGCAGACACACTGCTTGCGATTCCGTTCTTCATCATGGCGGGGAACCTGATGGGTACTTCCGGAATTACCAACAAGCTTTTGAAGTTCGCGAACTTCTTTGTGGGAAAGTTCAGGGCAGGACAGGCCTACGTCTCAATTCTGGTAAGCGTGTTCCTGGCAGGCGTATCGGGCTCAGCGGTTTCCGATGCAAGCACCACGTCCGCAATCCTTCAGCCGATCATGGAGGAAAGGGGATATGATAAGGAGTATGGTGCCGCCATCAATGCCAGCTCCGCTGTCATCGGCCCGATAATCCCGCCAAGCATTCCGATGGTTAATGTCGGAATAATAAGCGGAATATCCATCGGAAAGATGTTCATGGGCGGATATATCCCGGGCTTGCTGATGGCAATCGGGCTTTGGATCCTGTGCACCGTGGTTGCGAAGAAGCGCAACTATACCCAGGTTAAGATCGAACGCTCCTGGCCTGTATTCAGACAGCTTCTGAAGGAAACGATCCTGGCACTGTTCACCCCTGTGATAATCGTCCTCGGAGTCGTGACGGGAAGCGTCACGATAACTGAAGTCGCGGTACTTACCAACATTTATGTACTTCTGGTTTCCGTATTCGTCTACAGATCAATGACCTTTGAATCCTTCTTCAAGACAATGAAGGACACAGCGGTTTTCTGCTGTTCCCTCATGATGATTTTTGCGGTTGTGGGAATATTCCAGTACATAGTGTCATCCGAACAGCTCGGGACCCAGCTTATGAACCTTGTCATGAGCCTTAACATGTCAAAGACGGCATTCCTGCTGTTCTGCACCGTATTCTTCATGCTGATGGGTTGCATCCTCGATGCAGTCCCCGTCATCCTGATCTTCTTCCCGGTGCTCCTGCCGATCGCACTCCAGCTCGGGATCGATCCGGTTCACTTCGGTGTATGCACCGTACTCAACCTCATGATCGGTCTCATAACACCGCCTGTGGGAGCGATCCTGTTCATAGAGACCAAGATCGCGAAAGTGAACATCAATTCCCTGCTGAAGGAGATTTGGCCGCATATAGCAATCCTGTACGGAGTGCTGCTGCTCATCACCTTCGTGCCGGAATTCGTGACGTTCCTGCCAAACCTAATATTCAAGTAACGGAGGATCATTATGGGTGAAAAATACAGAGCCTTCTGTGACAGGCTTGATAAGATATTATCCGTTATATGCGGCTTACTGCTGATAGTAGTATTCTTCGTTTCGGTTGCAAACATCCTGCTGAGAAACATACTGAAGATATCATGGCTGTTTTCGGCAGTACTGTCGAAGATGTCATTCGTCTACATGGTATTCATCGGGGTAGCTGTCGTGTACTACAGATGTGACCATCTGAAGATGGACTTCATCAGCAGTAAATTCCCGCGGAAGATGAAAACGGTGGTTAACTGGATGACCATTGTAATCACTGTCATTCTGCTTGCAGTGATGCTGGTTTACGGAATCAATATAGCAAAAGTAAGAATGACGATTCCATTTGAATCGTATAAGAAGATACCCACCGGGTGGATGTATCTGGCTGTTCCTGTGGGAGCATTGCTTATGATGGTATTCACGGTGGAACATATCATAACCCTGGTGAAAACAGGTGAAATGAAACATGAGGAAAAACCTGATGAGGAGCTTCTCAGAAAGCAGGAGGAGGAAATCAGGGAAGGCATAAAGGAAATGAAGGAGATGGAGAAGTGAGAAAGGAACAGAAACAGTACCATGAGACAGTGACTGAGACATTTAAAAGAATTGCATATGAAAATCCCCAGATGGAGGATGCAGCCGGAGTAATTGCATCCAGCATTGCAAGGGGCCAGCTGATCCATGTGATAGGCACGGGCGGCCACTCCAACATGGCAGCTGAGGAGCTTTTATGGAGGGCAGGGGGACTTGCCCCGATAAATGCGATACTGGATGCAGGCACCAACCTTATCCATGGCGCAAAGAGATCGAACATGATCGAGCGCATGGAAGGTTACACTGAGAAAGTCTTTGATAACTACAGGGTCGGAAGGACTCCCGGGGAGGTCATAATCATAGCCAATGCATACGGCATCAATGCAATGACGATAGATGCAGTCCTGGAAGCAAGGAAAAGGGGAATGACTTCCATTGCGATCACATCAAAGGGCTTTGCCGACAATGTTCCCAAAGGGGCAAAGGCCAGACACTCATCGGGGCTGAATCTCTACGAGGAAGCGGATTATTTCATCAACACTTTCATGCCTTACGGTGATGCGGTTGTCGATATCGATAACTGTGCTCAGAAGACTGCACCCACTTCCACACTGTGCAATACCTTTGCGATAAACATGCTCATGCTTACCGCAGTGGCAAAGCTGAGTGAAATGGGAATCGAACCGCCTCTCTGGACCAGCGCAAACCTTCCGGGTGGGGATGAGAAGAACAAAAAGCTTGAAGAGCAGTACGCACTTCGCGTAAAGCATCTTTGATACAGGAGAAAAGCATGGAACAGAGAAAATATGACACCCTGAAAGTGGTTATTGAAAATACTGCTGAGGAGATGGGCAAAAGTGCCGCTCTTGCCATAGCAACTGAGATAAGGAAGGTCGCGGAGAAAAAGGATACCATCCGCATGATGTTTGCCGCAGCCCCTTCCCAGAATACGACCCTTACGGCGCTGAAGGAAATTGATGGCCTTCCATGGGAAAGGATTGAAGCCTTCCACATGGATGAATACATAGGTATCACGGAGGATAAGCCTCAGTCCTTCAGGAACTATCTTAGGAAATGGATATTTGATGAGAAGCCATTCAAAGCCGTCCACCTGATCAAAGGTGATGCCGAGGACCCTGAAAAGGAGTGTGAGGAATACGGAAAACTTCTGACATCATCCACACTGGACATCATAGTGCTTGGAATAGGCGAGAACGGACACATTGCGTTCAATGATCCCCCGAGAGCACTCTTTGATGATCCCAAACCTACAGACATCATTAAGCTCAGTGAGCGTTCCCGGATACAGCAGGTAAATGACGGCTGTTTTTCAAACCTTGAGGACGTGCCGCATGAAGCAATCACGGTAACAATCCCGGTGTTCAGATCAGCTCCTGCGCTGTTCTGCGTCGTGCCGAACAGCCGTAAGGCTGATGCCGTCAGGAAGACACTTGAGGAACCTGTATCCGAGATGTGCCCTGCATCCATTCTCAGAAAGCATGAGGGCGCAACACTGTTTCTTGACAGGGAAAGCGCCTCCGGGCTTCACTGATTATCCCCACTGCTGCCGGTATCTTCCGGCAGCAGGTTGCATTTAAATCTGCTAAGTCCTGCAACTCACGATTTAACTCACGACTTAGCTCACGACTAACGCATCTGAATTAACTGAAGACTAATGACTAGGTATATGAAGTATTATGTGCAGTTCACCACTCTGTTTTAGAAGCAAAACAAGAATTCCGGATATCAAAACTCCTGCAGCTTTTCTTCTTCTCCATCATCAGCTCCATTCCTCAATGAGTACTTTGAGTTCCGGATGATCACCTGCAAATGACAAATGGAGGACCAGAGCAATGCGATCGGGTTGGATAATGGTGATATGAATTGCATAATTTTCTTTTTATTTTGCATATTTGCAGAAATATCTGCAAAATCATTTGATAAATAGAAAGAAAATGCTATAATATGAGCGTAAACCACTGTAGGGAGGAATTCAGATGTTACTTGAATTCTCGTGCTCGAACCATCGTTCCATACGTGAAGAAGTGCTTTTTTCCATGGTTGCAGGAAAAGACACGACTCATGAAGAAAAAACAGAGGAATTCGGCGGCGTGAAGGTTTTGAAGGCAGCCGTGGTGTACGGTGCCAACGGAGCAGGAAAGAGCAATCTCATAGATGCAGTTTCCTTTGTAAAATATCATGTGGTCAACAGTATCCGAAACCAGCCGGGAAAGGGAATGCTGCAGACACCGCATAAGCTCGAAGGATTTGAAAAGGAAAGCACGTACAGAATCCAGTTTGTGACAAAGGGAATCAGATATGTATTTGGATTCTCTTTGAAGAACATGCTCGTTTCGGAGGAATACCTCTTTTGTTTTCCTAACGGCAGACAGACGAAGATATTTGAACGCAATGGAGAAACCTATACAGCAGGGAGCAGGTTCAGGGGAAAATTCAACACATGTAAGGATGTGCTGAAACCCAATCGTCTGCTCTTTTCCTGTGCTGCAAATTTCAGCAATGTTGAGGAAGTTGCAGATGCGTTCCATTTCTTTACCGATGAACTGGTAATCTATGTCCCGGATAAACAGGATAACTGGATGAATTACTCTTTGTACCGGATGAGTACAAATGGAAAGGTGAAGACTGCTGTACTGACATTCCTGGATGAATTGGGAACAGGCATTCGGGATATCAGAGTCACGATTGATCAGAAGCAATTGGAAACCTCACAGCTTCCGCCTTTCCTTTCGGATGAGTTTAAAATCATGCTGCTGCAGGAAAAAGTGGATGCCATTTCCGCAAAGGTTGTATATGATGGCTTTGAAACGGATCTCATTATGGAGGAATCAACAGGCATCAGAAAGCTGTTTGGTATGCTTTGCCCGCTTATTGACATAATGATGAACGGCAAGGTCCTTCTCTGCGATGAGTTGGAATCCAGTCTGCATGAATCCATTGTATACGAACTGGTGAAGCTGTTTATGAAAGAGAAGACGGAAAAGTTTTCACAGCTGATCTTCACGGCCCATGAAACCGGCCTGCTGAGCCTGGATCTGTTCCGAAGGGATCAGATCTGGTTTGTTGAAATGAATGGTGCGGACCGTTCTACGGATCTGTTCTCGCTGGCTGAAATTAAAAACGTCCGCAAAGAAGATAATTTTGCCAAGGGATACATTACCGGTAAGTATGGTGCGATTCCAATGCTGAATCTCGACTTTGCAAATGTAGTGTCCAAAATGTGAGAGGAATGAGGGTATTGAAAACAAAAAACTTTGCTCTTACCCTCAGAGTGGAGGATGTAATGGAAGCGCGGCCAGTTGCTCCTCCTGTCAGATTTTCCCTTGCAGAGATCAAGCAGCATTTCGATGAGAAGCTTAACGGAATCAAGGGGCAGTATTCGGTTGTGGATTCACTGTTACGGAGTGGAAATGAAGTAGGCGGAAAAACAATTCCGCATATTTGAAAATCAGTGACTTAGGATGCCCTGAAGACCAGATCCTCC
>JBJEWN010000252.1:0-2740 GCA_051885075.1 Bullifex sp. | reverse complement strand
ATTCCGACTTTAAAATGTTTCCATGAACGAGAAATACCCGCTTTCCCGGAAGATGCAGAAGATAATCGCACTTTCAAACATGTTCACAGAGCGCGATGTCGATAAGCTGACTCCCGAAGCTATAAATAACCTGAACAAGAAATCCATACCGAACTCCCGGTTCGTAAGGAAGCTGTTCAACAAACCCGCACCCCACATATCGAAGACGACGTACGTCATTCCGGTAACCGGAGGTGCGATCACAGGCCACTTCTATTCCAGTTCTGCGGACCTGGCCATGACAAGTCTCAAACCGCTCATCATATACATGCATGGCGGCGGATGGGTACTTGGCAACATGGATCTCTACGGTCTCTACTGCTCCCACATCGCGGCGGTCACCAATTCATCGGTCCTGCTTCTGGATTACAGGCTTGCACCACAGTACAAGTTTCCGACAGCCATAGAGGACTGCTATGACGCATACCTCTGGGCCCTTCAGGGAGTAAGGTACTGGAAGGTTGATCCCGACAGACTGTTCCTGATGGGTGACAGTGCGGGAGGCGCACTGGCTGCGGGAGTATCACTGCTTGCACGGGACAGGAAGGTCCCCCTTCCCACGGGTCAGATACTTATCTACCCTGTAACTGACGGACGTCTCAGAACCGAAAGCTTCCAGAAATATGCGGACAGCCCCACACTGACAGACAGGATGATGAAGTTCTACATCAGCTGTTACCAGAGGGAACCGAAGGATATTCTTTCACCTCTCTTCTCCCCTCTGCTTGCAACCGACCTTTCCCGCCTTCCCGACACCCTTATAATCGGTGCCGAGTTCGATCCCCTTAAGGATGACGGAAGGCTCTTTGCCGATGCACTCAATGCCGCAGGCTCCCAGGCGAACTACATCGAGATCGCTGACACGGTGCATGGCTTCATAAACTACCCGAAGGCAGTGGGTGCAGAGGAAACAGACTGCATGATAAGGCAGTTCACGTCAGGACGCCCCATAGCCAAGATACAGGCCCTTACTGAAGCGGAACTGAAGCGGGAAGGAAAACTGAAGATGCAGGAAGCATCACAGAAATTCCATACAAAGGAAGCAGCGGCAGATGAGGCATAAGCTTACAGCGCTGATGATCATGGTGATGATCATATCCCCGATATACGCAGCATTCACGGATCCGTTCAGGGATGAGTGCGTGAAGATAAATCCATCGATGCTTCCTGATGATGCATTCGTTCATATGCCGCTTTCCTACAACGGAAATCCCGATTTCACATCGGGAGGAAAGTACTCTGCAGACATTCTCATCGGCATGGGGTCCTTCGCAGGCGGCGCCGACATGTCGATAACGACCATAAAGGAAAGTGACGGTAAATACACAGTAAAACCATCCATCACATTCAATGCGATGGCAGACTGGGATAAGGAACTCACGGACAAACTCGATCTTTCACTGGGAGCAGGCATTTCATACCGCCTCGATTACACGAAAAGCGGTGTTGACTCATCCGTACTGAGACCGACAAAGGATTCAGGACTCAAGTTCTTCAGAACCCACTTTGAAAGGGAAAAGGATGTGTTCATTCACATGGAATCAGTGATGGTGACATACGCTGACACACTGAGAGGTGCCCTGGTACTCAGGAACTTCACTGATCTTTCCGCAGCACTCTCATGCTGCTTCTCAAATGATTACATCGAAGTGTTTGCTGAAGCATCCCTTACGGATGTCTTCCACTTCTCACGCCTCTCTCCCGGTGCTGAAGCCCGCATAACATTCCTGGACACGTTATCACTTTCAGCAGGCTATGAAAGGGGATACTGGAAGGCAGGTGCTGACCTGAGACTGCTCTGCTTAAGGCTGTACGGGGAATACAGAGAGGACGGAGAAGTGATGGTTGCACTCTCAGTGTTCTGCTGATCATCACACTTACCTGTATCCGGCAACCCCTTTTCCTTCGCTTGAAAAGACAAGGACTACCTTCCTTATCCTTTTACCGCATGCATGGTATCTGACGTCATACCCTTTGGCATCAATCTGCAATGCACCGTCATGAAAGCACTGTTCCAAAGTGCGTCCCCTGTCCATCTTCAGTTCAATGAGATATACAGTCGAAGCGTTTGCAAGAGTCAGGTCACTTCTGCCATAGATGGACTGCAGTTCGGATATCACGGAAAAACCTACCAGGCGGAAAACCATATGCATTATCGAGAGATAATAGTTTTCATACATGTTTTTCTGAATCATTGTAGGGATATCGGACACAAGGGATGAAATAATCGTCATAAGTTTATCCAGATCATTACTCATTATCGCTTTCTGAAGATTGGCAACCTCCATGCCCATACTGTCTCCATGAAGACTCACAAACTCCGGAAGCAGGGAATTAAGAAATCCCTTCTCCACCTCCTGATTGGGAAATCCCAGCAGATAGCAGTCGTACTCACGGTCATATTCCTTAATAGTGATATATCCTGACTGATACAGCAACGGCAGAATCTTTCCGGAGGAAGAATCGAATTCAGTGAAATCGGAAAGTGTCGCTTTCCTGTCGTTCACAAGATCCAGTGCAAGAGAAGGAGAACGTGACAGAAGTTTTGTCAGGAACGACGGAGTTGCGGCCATGAACCAGTACTGACCATAGTCAGCTTCCTTCATGGCAAGCAGAAGCGAGAACGGATTGAATACACCCTCACCGTTTCTGGAAAACCGATAACCGTCATACATGGACTTCAGGTGTGACCTGCACTCAT
>JBJEWN010000251.1:0-2751 GCA_051885075.1 Bullifex sp. | reverse complement strand
AGACAGAGTTCCTTAAGCAGTACACTGAGTTCTATCTCCATGAGTTCCTGGAGAAGAAGCACGGAAGATTCGTGAAGCTTGTCAGAATCGATGACAGCCCGGTCCTCGGTGCCGCGATCGCAGGCCTTTCCGTCTGAGATTATGTGAAATAAAGCAAACAGCATGGCCCAGGAAAAAGCCATGCTGTTTTTATAAAGATGGCTGAATGTGAATCTTCAGCCATCTCTGTTTTCAGTTTGCCCTTTCGATCAGTGATCTCTGGTAGGACAGTATCCTGTCATGGAGGTCCTGATTTTTTCCTTTCAGGTCAACAAGTACCCTTAGGACCGGTTCAGTGCCGCTTGGGCGCATCCACATGTAGCCAAGTGAGGAGCCTTCGGCATCAAGGAACCTGACTTTAAGTCCGCCTTTTGCCTCAGCACTCCTGAACCCGGGGCCGATGCCTTCCATCTGGGTAATGCCTTCAGTCTGGAAGACGGTATAACCTGCGCATCCGGGAATGAATGGCTTCAGTTCATTATCAAACGTTTCGGTAAGCAGTGCTTCATAACGAGCCTTCAGTCCTGCCCAGTCCCTGCTCTTCACACCCATCTTCGCAAGGGAAGAGAATGCACCTGTGGTGGTGTAGACGGGAAGTGCTTCAAGCAGGGAGTCGATCGAAATGTCCTTTGGAGAGGCGGAAAGCGTCTTCATTATGTATGTGAAAAGCTTTTCGTCGGAAAGGAACTTCAGGAATGTGAATGCGGTATTGAGGGGATCGCGGACGGAAGCGGGCTTTGTGATGTTTCCTCCGTTGCTTCCTTCGCCGAGTACTTTAACGGTGTATCCTTCATTAATGAGCTTCTCCCCGAGATTAACGACATTGGCTTCCCCGACTTCGGCACGGAACACCTTTGCTCCGAAAGCTTTTGCGATTTCATCGATCCTCTCGCTGGTCGGACCGTTCACGCTTACCGCAATGTTCTTCTTCCCGGCAAGCGCAAGGGATGCAACTTCAATCGTGACCACAAGGGCAAACACTTCCTGAGCCTGCAGAATGTGTCCATGGCCGTCACGTCCCATGTAAACGAAGTTTCCCCTGTCTCCGTCATTGTCAGGCGTGTAGCCAAGGATGTATGAAGGATCTTCCTTATGGAGTTTTTCAAGATACTCCTTAACCGGTATGAGGTTCTCTCCTTCCGGAACGATTGCGTGGGCGATCATGCCGACAGTATCATTGATCGCTGAGAACTTAACTCCCATTTCCGTAAGCAGGGCCCTGTCGATCGAGGCGGCCCTGGCAGAGCCGTTGAAATCGACGGCGATACCCGCATTGCTCCTGAAACCTTCAGGAAGAGCTGCAGTTTTCAGTACGAATTCCCTGTAGAATGAAAGTGCATCAGCCTTTTCGTTTTCCATCCTGAAGAGACACTCATTTCGTTTTTCCTGAGGGCATGCCTCCAGGAGTGCTTTTGCCTTTTCAACCACATCATCCGATGAAATCATGTCCCTGAGGATGGAGATGAGCTTTTCCGCTTCCGGCTTTGAGAACACACCGCCGTTACGCCCGAACTTGAAGCCGTTGTGCCCGACCGGGTTGTGGGATGCCGAGATGTAGTAGAAATAGTCGGCATTGTGGCTCTGAGCCATTATCTCGGGTGCGGCTGTGATATAGAGGTATCTGACATTGTGACCGAGTGCGATCAGGGCCTTCATCGAGAGAAGCGCAAGCGAATAACCCGTGGGTCGTGCATCCTGTCCGAGAAGTACCGAGGATCCTTCATCACTGATGAATGCGGAGAATGCCCTTGCGATGGTGACGACGATTACCTTGTCCTCGTCATTTATCATCCGGGAGGCATCCTCCTCGTTGCCGCTCGGAGCAAAAACCGCCCTGAGCCCTGAGGCTGAGAGGATGTATCCGTCCAGCCTCTGACGTACTCTGTCCGCTGTCGTATTTATCTGTGAAATTGATCTGTGCTGCATGACTTCCATTATAACATGATTGATTTATTGATTGTGAACTAATATCATCCCAAAATATAGCCATGAAAAAGAGCATCATCATTCTTCAGGATTTACCGTGCTTCACGAAGGCAAGCATAAACATCTCACTGCCGCTCCTTGAAGCGATGGACATTGATTCCGCCGTCCTTCCGCTTACGCTTATTTCTACCCAGTCCGACGGATTTGAAAATCTGTACATGAAGGATCTTTCCGAAGACTGTTCCGGCATCCTCACCCGGTTTGCCGAAAACGGTTTTTCCTTTGATGCCTTTCTCTCCGGTTATCTTTCCGCTTCAGGGCAGTATGATGTCGCGCTTTCGGCAATGAAGCTCCTCAGGAAGGATGCGCTCATGGTCATCGATCCGGTACTTGGTGATGACGGGGTTCTCTATTCAGGTTTTACCGATGAGCATGTAGCACTCATGCGGTCATACATAAAAAATGCATCAGTCATCACGCCAAACTGGACGGAAGCATGCCTTCTGACAGGTAAAAATGAGGTTGATGACATTCTTTCAGGTTTTTCATCACTCACCGAAGCTTCGGTTGTAATAACATCAGTTCCGCTTGAAAAGGACTCTGTCTCAACTGTTGTAAGTGAGAAGGGAGCCGTCAGGGTTTTCACCCAGAAGGACCTGAAAGCGTCCGTTCCAGGAAGCGGGGATCTCTTCTGTGCATGTCTCACCGGAAAGCTTCTTTCAGGCATGGCTTTGTTCCCTTCGGCTGAATGCGCATGCCGTGTCACTTCAGCTGCAATTGAAAGGA
>JBJEWN010000250.1:0-2757 GCA_051885075.1 Bullifex sp. | reverse complement strand
AACGGATGAAATCAGAAGAGAGGATAACGAACGTGTAAACAGCACTGCTGCTTTTGATAAGCAGTATCTTGAAGGTAGGTACGGAGCTGATCCATATCTGACCAATATGCTTACAGGGGGGGATTGGAATTGAGTTTGAAGCCTCCAAAGAAGAGTGACATGAAAAAGGGATGGATGCAGAATAGACAGGACAGGAAAATGTAATTGATGTGATAGACCGTATCCCCGCTCTTAATAATGTTCTTCGTAAGTGTGTATCCCATATGCATGCTCTCTTATGCTGAAATCATACAGAAAGGCATGCAGGATGACGGTAAACATACGTAACCATATAATTTATAAACTGGTCAAAAGGGAATAATAAAGCTTTCACGAAGGAAGGTTATTCTGTTATAGACTATTGGTCAGGCTGTCAAAGTGTGGTGAGGGAGTAACCTCAACCTGCATTTGTAATTTAGTATGTTGAATTAATGCTTGTCAGTTTCTGATTTGTCTGTTACATTAACAACAGATCAAACAATTGATTTAGGACTGGCGTAGGCCATGGTCCACATCCAGGCCGGAGTATTTCTGGCCATTTTTTATATGAGAGAGCTAAGTGTTTTTGTTGATGAATCAGGTCATTTTGATATGAAGAGTAAGGTTTCTCCTTACTATATTGTATCATTTGTCTTTCATGATCAAAATAATAGCATCGAAGAAATTCTGCAAGCAATGGATGTTCATCTTCAAAATCTGGGATATCCAGGACATTGTATTCACACATAACCAATAATTCGAGGAGAGGAAATATATGAAACAATGTCATTGGAAGACAGAAGAAAGCTCTTTGATGCTATTACCCATTTCACAAGAAAAAGCCCCATAAGGCAGAAAACATTTTTCTATAAAAAGAAACAGTTTCCAGACAAACTAAGTCTTATCAGCAGAATGGCAAGGGATATATCATTGTTCTGCGTTCAGGAAATGGAATATTTCGATCAGTTTGATAGCATTAAGCTCTATTATGATAATGGACAAGGTGAAATCACCCTTGCCCTGACATCGTCCCTATCTACAGTACTCCCTCAAGTCACGTTCATAAAAGTCAGTCCCAGAAACTACAGATTCTTTCAGGTGGCTGATTTAATTTGTACCATAGAGCTGATTAATGAGAAATATAAGGACAATGGTAAACTCTCCAATAGTGAACATTATTTCTTCAGAAGCTACGTAGAGTTCAGAAAGAAGTATCTATCAATCTTAAACAAAATCTCATTTTGAATTAATGATGACCTACGGAAGAATATGAGTATCGGTTGATGCAAATTGCAGAATTTAAAACTGCGTCAATATCTCTGATCAGTTATGGTTATATGATAAAGAGAGCGGAGTGTGTGGTATCTTTTTTTGTTTTTCCCTACTTTCCAATATTCCCGCATTGGATTATAGTGTAAAGGAATCTTTTAGGAGGAATTGGATCATGACGAGTAAAGAAGACGCGAACCCGTTACCAGCAGACCCATACTTATCAAACATGATCCGTCTCCTGCAGAAGTAATCTGTGATACATAGGTGCTTCTCCTTATGACGGAATCGGAGCGCTTATATGATAACAATCAGAGAAAACGACGATAAAAGAAATTACACATGGGTTGATGCCCGTGACGTTAACCGTGAGGACCTTTCCACTCTTACGGAAGAATACTCCATTTCAGCTGACCTTCTGGCAGATATTCTCGATCAGGATGAGCAGTCACGTATTGAGAAGGAAGATGATTACACCGCACTCATCGTGCGTATCCCGCTCGATGATGAGGATGAGGAGTCACCGCTCATACAGAATGCCATACCTCTTGGCATAATACTTTATAAGGACAGGGTCATCACGATCTGTCAGGGAGACAGTGTCGTGCTTGAGGACTTTTCCAAGAGACGTTTCCGTCAGTATCCCGTTGCAACGAAGGAAGGTTTCGTGCTCTCGATCCTGGGTCGCAGTGCGCTTGTCTTCATCAGAATGCTGAAGTACATTAACCGTCAGAAGGATCTTGTTGAGGAGCAGCTTCATAACTCAGTGTCAAATGACTCGATCATAAGGCTATTAAACATTCAGAAGTCACTCGTATACCTTACAACCAGTCTGACAACAAACGAAAGCCTTCTTGAAAAGCTGGCAAAAACCCCGATGTTCCGCATCAACAGTGAGGATGAGGCTGATTTTCTCGATGATGTCATTACCGACAACAAGCAGGCAATCGCGATGGCCAACATCTATTCAAGCATCCTGTCGGGAACCATGGAAGCATTCAGCTCAATCCTGGGAAACAACATGAACATCATCATGAAGCGCCTTACGATCATATCGATCGCACTTATGTTCCCGACGTTCATCACCGGATTCTTCGGAATGAACGTGCGTCTTCCGTATCAGAATGCATACTATGCCTGGATATTCCTGCTCATAATATGTATCTCCGTTGCACTGATCGGTTCCGTCATCATCTCGGGCGGGAAGAACAGCGGAAAGCATCCCAATAAGAAGAAAAAGAAAAAGGAAAAGTAATGAAAAAGGGGCTCATGGCCCCTTTCCTGTCATTTTATGACTCTGTAAACATATCCCTTGAGATACTCGCTTTCGGGAAATGAGATTCTCACCGGATGGTCCTCACCTGCGGAGAGCGTTCTTAAGAGCTGTATTTCCACACCTGCATCCGAGGCTGCAAATGCGATCATCTGGCGGAATGTTTCCCTTGTGACTGACCCTGCGCATGAGAAGGA
>JBJEWN010000249.1:0-2761 GCA_051885075.1 Bullifex sp. | reverse complement strand
ACGACGTATAGTGTCCTTGTAAATCAGAAAGTCACCAATTTTCAAATATGCGGTTATAAAAAGGGTGCAATCGACTTCGGACGCGGTATTGCGGCTGCAGACGAACTCCAGCTTTATCAGCAGGAGATGATCGCTTCCACACTCTGCTGGGGTACATCCAACGCAAAGAACTACAGGAGTGATTCCTACACTCAGTTCTCAGTACCGTTCCCTTCGGAAGACGGAGTACCTGAGCTTGAATACCTTGCCAACGGTTTCTGCGTATTCGATAACGGCGATGATGCAAAGGCTGATGCAGCCATCAGGTTCATCCAGTTTATCTGTGACGATCCCGTATGGGGACCCAAGGCAGTCGTGGCTTCCGCAGCATTCCCTGCACGTGCATCCTTCGGAAATCTTTATGGCGATGATCCTGAGTACGCACTCCTCTCATCCTGGACTCAGTACTATGGTCCTTACTACAGCACAAGGCCCAAGTTCGCTCAGATGAGAACCCAGTGGTGGAACATGCTCCAGTACGTCTCAACAGGCGATAAGACAGTTTCGAAGGCAGTGGCTGACTTCGACGCTGAAGCAAACAAATAAGTCCTGATTACATGCTTCCTGTCCTGCCTTATGGGCTCAGGAAGCATTTTTTTACCCAAAGGGGGTTAAAATGGCTAAAGAACCAGCTCAGACCATGGGTGTGAGCCATGCAATACAGCGTCAGATTGACAGGGTAAGCTACATTTTCCTGCTGCCGATGGCAGTGTTCTTTCTGTGCTTCGTGCTGGCTCCCATGGTCATAGGAACAGTCACAAGTTTCTTCAATTACCGCATGGGCATCTTCGAATTCAACTTCGGTAAGAACTATGCCCAGCTCTTCTCGGACAGGGTATTCTGGAGAAGCATGAGGAACACGATAGTGATAGTTATCGCCTCTGTACCGCTCGTCACGGTATTCTCTCTGTGGGAGGCCTCCGCACTCAGTGAGAAGAGCATGGGTACAACATCACTCTTCAGAGGTGTGTTCTATCTGCCTGTCGTCATGGGTACCGTACCCGTAGTCGTAGTCTGGAAGTGGATCTTCAATGCTTACTACGGCATCCTGAACTACATCCTGAAGGCTCTTAACCTCATGCCACAGAACCTGCGTTATGACTGGCTGGGAGAAAAGAATGCAGCAATCTGGTGTATCCTGACGATTCTCTTCACCACCAGCATCGGTCAGCCGATAGTCCTGTACATAGCCGCACTCGGAAACGTTGATAAGTCAATCACAGAGGCTGCGGAAGTGGATGGAGCATCGAAACTCAGGACTTTCTGGCAGGTTAAGTGGCCTTCAATAATGCCGACAACGCTTTACATCGTCGTCATCACGACGATCAACAGCTTCCAGTGCTTCGCGCTGATACATCTGCTGACAAGCGGCGGTCCCTCATACTCGACCTCGACGGTGATGTAATACCTCTATGAGCAGGCCTTCACTTACTACAACTACGGATATGCCAACGCCATGGGCGTGATACTTGCGATCGTAATCGCAGGCTTCTCGGCACTTCAGTTCAGAACGATGAAGACGGAGTAGGGGGTACTATGGATCAGATAAAGAAAAATCAGACAAGGTCAAAAGCCTACGGCATTTTCTCACTTGCAGTTCTGGTAATCATTGCGCTTTTGTTCATCTTCCCGTTCTACTGGATCATCACGGGATCCTTCAAGGTACAGCCCAATAAAATCCCGCCTGAGTGGTTCCCGAAGTCATGGACCGTGATGCACTGGGAGAAACTCTTCAGACAGCCGGCCTGGACCTGGTTCTTCAATTCAGTGTTCATGTCGGTGATGTCAATGATTCTTGTGCTTGCGGCATCCTCAATGGCTGGATACGTGCTTGCAAAGAAGGCCTTTACCGGACGGAAGATAATTTTTTCGATACTCATCATGGCCATGGCCCTTCCCAAGCAGGTCATCCTTGTTCCGCTCGTGAGGATGATGAACGCGCTCTCGCTTTACAATACGCTCTGGGCAGTAATCCTCGGAACCGTGGGCTGGCCGTTCGGAACCTTCCTCATGAAGCAGTTCTCCGAAGGTATCCCCACTGAGCTGCTTGAGGCAGCCAAAATAGACGGATCGGGAGAGGCAAGGACATTCCTGTCTATAGTATGTCTCATGCTGAAACCTGCTTTCGGAGCCCTTGCGATCTTCACGTTCATCAACACCTGGAATGATTACTTCCTGCAGCTCGTCATGCTTACAAGCAGGAACAATCTTTCAATTTCACTGGGTATCGCGACACTGCAGGCAGAACTCAGTACCGACTACGGCCTCATCATGGCAGGTGCAACCCTGGGTGCCGTTCCGATAGTCACTATCTTCGTGATGTTCCAGAAGTACTTCACGAATGGTATCGCACTCGGTGCCGTAAAGGGCTGATGCACGGTTAATCCGGAACTGAAAAGATGAAATGTGGCGGAATCCGTATATTTTTCATGAGATTCCGCCATAATTCAGGTATTACTCAGGATTTCTGAAGAGATCATCCATAGTCACTTCCTTCTCTATGGCCGTGCTGTGGATGTTTTTTTTCACACCGTACGTCGTGATGAATGTATTTCTCAGCGATTTCCTTGTATGGGTGCAGTGTCTGAATAAAGATGTTCTGTCCATAATATGCTGTTCGTAATCCTTCGTGATCACATACTGATCCGATGAATACTATACTAAGAACATAAAACAGACAGGGAGGTGAAAATAATCCGAATAGAAGCTACCATATCGAAGG
>JBJEWN010000248.1:0-2763 GCA_051885075.1 Bullifex sp. | reverse complement strand
TATACCCTCTCTTCATCGGCTCAGTCAGGGGAATCTTATAATGATCAAAAACTTCCTTCGTGAAAAATGAAGCGGCACCGTAATGAAAACACTTTCCTCCTTCCAGTCTGAGAATGGATTCTGCAACTTCGGAAAGCAGTTCCAGGTTATGGTCAGCAATTACGATCGAAACGCCTCTTTCCTTCAGGCTGAAGATAAGCCTGATCAGCAGATCCCTTCCTCTCTGATCAAGGGCACATGAAGGTTCGTCAAGCAGCAGGACTTTCACATCCTTCATGAGGAAAAGTGCAATTGAAAGCCTCCTCTTCTCACCTCCTGAGAGAGTGAACGGAGATGAATCAAGAAGTCTTTCATCAAGACCCGTGAGATTAAGCACATCACTGATATCCTTTTTCCCGTTTCCGTATCTGAGCTCCTTTTCAGCTGAGGTGCAGAAGAACAGTTTTTCCGCTTCCTGCACCGCATATCCGATATTACCACGGCATGTCACTTTTCCGGAAAATCCGGTTTCAAATCCTGAAATGCAGTCCAGAAGCGTTGTCTTTCCCGATCCGTTATCTCCCGTCAGGCCGGTCACTTCACCTTCATGTAGGGAAAAACTCACGTCGTTCAGTACAGATAATGACCCCTTAACGGCGGTAATGTTCCGGCACTCCAGAACAGCCCGCTCCCCATAATGAATATGAACGGATTTTCCCTCCGACATCCGCTTCTTAAGTCTCAGTTCAAATGGCATGAACTCATACCGTCCCGTGTAAAGCAGTTCGGAGGGAGATGAGAATGCACCGTCATCAAGGATAAGCAGTTTATCAAACAGCAGTGCCTCATCCGCTTCCTGAGTTATGTACACAACCGTCTTATCTTTCTTCTTCAATGAGAGGATCGTATCAAGGAATGAAACCCTCTCCCGCGGATCCAGTGATGAGAGTGCTTCATCAAACACAAGAACGGATGCCCCGGTCAGAACTGCCAGTGCAAGGGCCGTCTTCTGTTTTTCACCGCCTGACAGTGCGGAAAACTCCCTGTTTTCAAATCCGGTTATGCCATATTCCCCGAATACTCTGCAAATATCACTTTCATCCCTGCCGAAAAGTGATGCAACCAGCAGCGCTTCCTCTCGCGGACTGGAAGTCACGAACTGACAGTAAGGAGTCTGGAACACACTCTGAACATGGCGCTTTGCTTCCTTTCGGCTTTTTCGGTCCGAAAGCACGGTTCCATCCGTGATGACCCTACCGGATGTGGGAACAAGCAGGCCTGAAATGAGCTTGAGCAGTGTGGATTTTCCCGACCCGTTGCTGCCCATGACAGCAAGGGACTCACCTTCTGAAAGTGAGAACGACAGATCTTTGATTACGGGTTCATCCTCATAAGGATAGGTAAAGCAGAGCTTATCAGCCCTTAATGCGGTCACTTATGGCTTATGCCGTCTGCAGACGGCCGGTGGATTGGACTTTACACCCTGAAACGGCCCGTTCACGGGTCATGCATCACTTCATGTGAGACATACGGTGTGTCAGCCGAGGAGTCTTGCTATCTCCTCAAGCACTCCGTTAACCATAACAGATATGCTGAGGTTTGTCACTCCGATTACGATGTTGCTGCATAGATTCACCGGAATGAGCAGACGCCTTGCCCGGCTTTGTCCGACGGCTTTTGCCATCTTGGGTGTTATCTCACCGAAAAGTGAGTCGGCAATTACGATGCCTACAGGTCCTATGATGACATCTGCTGTCCTGACATTGACAATCAGGGGATTCTCACCGGTTGCCGCAATGTCGGCACCTGCCTTAAGCATCGCCTGGGTTGCCGTGGCATTGGTTCCGATGGCAACCACCTCAATATCCTTGTACTTACCCTTAATCGCCGCTACGACCTGACGGCCGAGTCCGCCTCCCTGTCCGTCTATGACAACTGCTCTCATGAGAGAGAAGTTTATTTGAAAGAAGTGATAAGTTCAACATTGACTTTTCAGGGATCATTTATATTCTTTAAACCATGAAAAAGATACTCTTCATCGTAGCATCCCGTAGAAAGGGATCCTTCAACATGCAGCTTGCAAAGCTGGCAGAAAAAACAATCGGAGAACGGGCTCAGGTCACATACCTTGACTATGACGGCATCCCGCTTATGGATCAGGACATTGAATACCCCGCACCGGAGGAAATAGTAAGAGTCAGGAAGGAAGTAATGGATGCAGATGCGATCTGGATATTCTCACCTGAGTACAATCACAGTTACCCGGGAGCTCTCAAGAACCTCATCGACTGGCTTTCACGCCCTCTTTCAATGGGAGCGCCGAGAAGTGAGACTGCAATCAGCGGAAAGCCCTTCACGGTTTCCAACGCGGCAGGTGCATCCGGAGGAAGCTTCGTGAGGGAGCACCTGATCGAGCTTCTCACTTTCATCGGGGCAAAGGAAGCGACAGCATCATATACAGGTGTTAAACTGGACCGGGAAGCCTTCAGGGCAGGCGTTCTCAAAGCTGACATCGATTCACTTGAAAAGCAGGCTTCTGAGCTTCTGGAGGCACTCTGAGATACTACGTCACATCAGACATCCACTCTTTTTTCACCCCGTTTCATACTGAAACTCTTTTTTAGTCGGCACAAAACCCCTCGGCTCGGATGCGGGGAGGAGCAGATAATAAAAAAAATATTATTATGTAACAAATTACTCTGAATGTATGGTATAATGATGCTATGAAGCAGACACATCCCGGCTCAGTACAGAATATACATTGAGGATAAGGCTCCGCTTATT
>JBJEWN010000247.1:0-2764 GCA_051885075.1 Bullifex sp. | reverse complement strand
AAAAGAAACAGGTTTTTCCTATTTATCACTCCTGAAGGCAGTTCTGTGCGGTGATGCGTCGGCGATCAGGAAGGTGCTGAACGGATTGCTGATGACATCAATAAGCTTTTTCGATACCGCAGGGGAAAACTTCTATCATGGGTTTATGCTTGGGCTATGCGCCACTCTGTCCTCCTATTACCGCATTTCGTCAAACAGGGAGTCCGGTAATGGTCGGTACGATATCATGATGCATCCATTAAAGGAACTCTGTCCCGGTGTGGTATTTGAACTGAAAGTCTGTAACAGGGATGAAAAACTTCATGATGCAGCCCTTGAAGCCATCAGTCAGATCAGGACAAAGGAATATACCAGGGCACTGTCAGATCAGAAGGTGATGAGTGCGATCCTTTTCGGTGTGGCGTTCCATGGAAAGAAAGCTGAGGTGGAATCAGAGATCATTGCTTTATCTTAATGGATCAAAACTGTATCATGAAGTCATGAATTGCGATGACATGTTCAGATCCTACAGGATGCTGTCACCAGACACTCCTGATTACACACATGCTTTTTTTGCTGAAGCAATCAATCCTGATGAAATCATATCGGGAGCTGCTGATTCCGTTTTCATTCCTGCCCGCATCTTTGATGAGTACGGAGAGGAACTGCCTCTGAAGGGAGATGTGATGTGTGTCACGGACGCATCAGGAGAAGCCCTCTGTCTGATAAAGGTAACGGAAGTAAGGGTAGGGCGGCCTGAATGTGAGATGGTGCTTTATGAAGCGGCACCCGATGAAACAGGTGCCGCAGTTAAGTTTAAGGTTGTATTCAGCTGAGCATCAGCTCGTCATCGAGTGGATGAACTGCCGTGTTCTTTCCTTTTCCGGATTCACGAAGATCGTGTCCTTATCTCCTTCCTCGATTATGTAACCGCCTTCCATGAAGACTGCATGGTCACTGATGGCTTTTGCAAACTCCATCTCATGGGTTACGACTGCCATCGTCATCTTCTCTTCGGAAAGCTTCCTGATTACGTTCAGTACTTCCCTTGTAAGCTCAGGATCGAGTGCCGAAGTGGTCTCATCGAAGAAGAGCACCTCCGGATCCATTGCAAGTGCCCTGGCAATGGATACACGCTGCTTCTGACCACCTGAGAGCTGACATGGATAAGCCTTTGCCTTATCTTCCAGCGAAAGTTTTTTAAGAAGTGTGAATGCCCTTTCCTCTGCTTCCTTTTTATCCCGTTTAAGCACTGCAACCTGTGCTTCCGTGATGTTTCTCAGCACGGTGAAGTGCGGAAACAGGTTGAAGTTCTGAAATACAAGACCTGTTTTGAGACCGATCTTTCTGGCATTCTGTGCGGATGCGTACACAGCCTTTTCCCCGTTATCGGAAAAAAGGGATTCACCGGAGAATGACAGACTTCCTCTGTCAGCGGTTTCAAGCTGGGTTACGATCCTCAGAAGTGTGGACTTTCCGCTTCCTGAAGGTCCTAGAATGGAAAGTACTTTACCCTTTTCAAGAGTGAAGGAAATATCGCAGAGAACTTTCAGATCCCCGAAGCTTTTTGATATGTTTTCCGCCTTGATAAGTGTTTCGCTCATCTCATCCTCCTCATCCCTGATAATAATCCATCTTCTTCTCGATGAAGCTGAAGAACTTTGATACAACCCAGTTCATTACGAAGAAGAAAACACCTGCAACGAATATCGGCATCGTGGAAAACTCCCTTGATGCTGCATTCTGCGCAACCCTGAAAAGCTCAGCTACCCCGATCGTCTGGGCAAGGGCCGTATCCTTGACCAGAGTAATGACCTCACCTGCAAGGGCAGGAAGTATGATTTTGAAGACCTGAGGAAGAATGATATGGAAGAAGGTGTATATTCTGGTAAAACCAAGTACCTTTGACGCTTCATACTGTCCTCTGTCAATTGCCTGAAGGCCGGAACGGTAGATCTCGGCAAAGTATGCGGCATAGTTGATGACAAATGCTATTATCACCGCCGTGAAACGGTTATAGGAAACGCCGAAGATGTAGTATGGAGCAAAGTAAACGGCAATGAGCTGCAGGATGAGAGGTGTTCCCCTCATGATCTGGATGTAGATGTTCACGAGAGTACGGACTATCCGGATCTTACTCATCCTGCCTTTTGCCACCAGAAATCCCAGGGGAAGTGCAAAAAGAAGTGTCAGTGTGAAGATCTGGATGTTAACCACGCAGGCTTTGAACATCAGTGTCAGCATTTTCGTCATATCATCCCCTCCTGAACAAAAGAGGGACGGAAGTCCCTCTTTTCAATATAGGATATCTGATTATTTTCCCACAACAGTGATATCGGCACCGAACCACTTAACTGCAATCTTTGCAAGTGAACCATCCTTTGCCATATCATTGAGTGCGCCCTGAACCGCATCGCGAAGGGCAACATCACCCTTTCTGAATCCGATTCCGTATTCTTCCGCAACCAGGGATTCGGAGATGATCCTGAAGTCCTTGCCGGAACGGTTGATGTTGTCGTTTGCAACAAGCAGATCCATGACGACCGCATCAACTCCGCCGATCTCAAGATCCATGAGGGCTGTAAGGTTGTCCTTGAATTCCACAACGCCTTTAAGGGATTCTTCAAAACCTTCCGTGTCGGAAATGGCATCCTGAGCTGAGGAACCTGCCTGTACGCCGACTGTCTTTCCCTTAAGGTCAGCAAGTGTATTCACCGCTGAATTCTTCTTCACGACACATACCTGTGCATTCTTTACGTATGGATCACTGAAGGTCAGGTTTGCA
>JBJEWN010000246.1:0-2788 GCA_051885075.1 Bullifex sp. | reverse complement strand
AAAGAAATATGATGTTATGCGCAATCTGATGGTTAACGAACTCATTAAGCTGCGTCAGTTCAAATAACCGGAAATCCAGGAAAGGATGCACTGAACTGATTTCTTCAGCCAGCAATACTGCCGTCTCTGAGTAGGGAAACATATATTTCTTCTTTGATCCGGATAAAGTATACAGATTTCTGCCAATGCGTATGATATCCCCGTTTTGAAGCATATGGATGATCATGTGGTTCACGGTGCTGTCAGTCGCATTTGCATTATTGTCCGTCATGATCGCCCTGAGATCATTGCGATTGAATGTCTGCAGCTTTGAAAGTCTGTCCAATATCAATTCAGTGTCTCCAATGTCACCATTCCTTCTGCTGTAGCAACATAAATTTCGTTTCTTGTTTAGGATGTTTCCATTTTATGATAGAGTTCATGGAAAATCAATGGATATTTCGGCAGTAATCTGCATTTACTGCCGAAATATCGATAAGCCATTCATTGATCCTACAACTGCAGAAATGCTTTCACTGATTTCAGGATCAAAGAAATAGCCATTCCTCCATCAGTGAAGGAGTATTCAGTTGTTGGGGGTTCCTCATGAGAGCCGATATCTCTCATGGGTAAGAGAGATCAAAAGCAAGCTTTTGCTTATTGTACCTCACCCTTCAGCTGATAAATGACATATCGGTTCAGCTGTTACGATTAAGAATTTTAAAATTTTCTTTCTGATCTTTTTGTTTTCCTCCTGTTTCCGTTCTACTTAGTTTATGAGCCGGGAAAAGGAGCATTAAGAAAACGGCAAAGGAGAAAAGAAAAATGAGAAAGGTATCACCGGCAACAGTAGCAAAGAAAATCATTGCTCTCAAGGAAGAGCTTGCTGACCTTATGAGGTATGAAGAGCAGGCCAGTTCCTTTAAATGTACTGTAGGGGAGGACACTGAAAAACTCAGACCCGCTTATGACTACGAGGAAACACAGAAGCGCTATAATGAGATAACTGCTGAAATAAGAAAACTCAGACATGCAATGAATATTTTCAACATCAGCACAATGGTGCCGGGATTTGACATGACCGTGGACCAGCTGCTGGTGTATCTTCCCCAGCTCAGTGACCTGAAGAAGAAGCTCGGTAAGATGAAGGAAGAACCCATAAGCGGCCGTTCCTATACTGACTTCAGGGGTGTTAAAGAGTACACCTACACCAACTATAGTGTTCAGAAGGTTACTGAAGACTACAGGCTTGTTGCTCATGAGTACGCAAAAGCTCACATGGCACTGGACTACATCAATGCCACGGGGGAAATTGAAGTGGATTGGTAAAATCCTGTCTGGGATCAGTGGATCCGAAAACCGGGAAGGTATTGCATGCAGGAAGAAAAACTTCGTCAAAGGACCGTGTTAAATGTCATACAGCCAAGAAGATCTTTCTGCATTCAAGCAGATGGTCCCCAATACAATCTGTCAAAGGGTGTGACCATTGAAGTGTGACCTACACCACTGGAAAGCCGGTTCAGTTTGGGCTTTCCTTTTTTCTCTATGACGTATAGCCCATAAGCAGGGCTAAGGATACGAAGGAGGATTCCTTATGATGACTGCAACAGTAACCGAAATCAACAGCCTCATTGGTGAGATCAGGGATGTACTGTTCAGAATTAAGAAATGGGAGGCAATTGCTTCTTACTTCAGGATTTTTGAAGGAGAAGCCGTGGATGAATTCAGACCTAAGTACGACTACGAAGAGACTCAGAAGCACATTGCGGAGGTTTATGAATGGATCAGTTATCTGGAGTCAAAGGTCAGTGAAGCAGAAGCAAACGCTTATGCGGAAGACTACGGGATGACGGTTGATGAACTGGTTATGTATAAGGACGACCTTATAGAAAGGATGTATGCCCTTGATGGGATCCTTGGAACCGATCCTGACCTGCTTAGGTACCGTGGTTTATACGGGATGAATCCGATCGATACCATCTCAGGCCTCGATATAGAGTGGGAGATACGGAAATTTGAATCAGGGGAAGAAGATGAGCAGGCTGTGGCATGCTCCGATCCGGAAAAGGATATGTTCCGGAAGGAGTACGAAGAAATAAAGGAGGAAATCAAGAGGGTAGATTCTGACATTAAAGACTTCAGGAGTCTCATACCTGTCACTGTCAGAGGCACTCAGGAGCAGTGGAAAGACAGCATAAGGGAGAAAGCTGAGTACATCAGCACTGTAACTGATGTGGATATGGTGGAAGAGCATGACAGGATCGTGTCGCAGCATTGCTCCGCTATTTGGGAATCCTTTTATACTCCGTGGAAGATTGCTGAAGAGGTCAAACACATGTACTACACAAAGTGGTGGGAACTGGAAATGGAGCCGTGGTACTGATTTCGTGGGGGAAAACAGAGAGATGGAAACAATAGATACCTTCACCATAAACAATTTAAAGACGGTGATTAAACTCTCCATGATCGAGAGAAGGGAATTAACACAAAAAGAAAGAGAAGCATGTACATACAGGGTAATGGAAGGGGAGGATCCATCAGCAAAGAAGCCCGAGTATGACTACGAGGAAACCAGGGAAGGATTAAAGACTGAGGATTATTCAGTCAGATTGGCAAAGCACTCCATCAATTCCTTCAGTGTTTCACGTTTTGTTCCTGAGTACAATATGACTCTTGACGAACTTGAGATGTACCTTGAGGACCTGGACAGAAGAATCAACACACTCTGGGAACTTAAAGAGGCCCGCCCCATGTTTGATGATTATGATTAGATTATATCACAAACGGCGCGGATTGTATATGATTTTTT
>JBJEWN010000245.1:0-2788 GCA_051885075.1 Bullifex sp. | reverse complement strand
TGCCCAGTCGCTGATTATTTTCATGAAAGACGTCATCGAGATTTACTGCAACACAATGTTTGAGGGTGTGGAATATCCCAAGGAGATGCGTTCCTATATCGAGCAGCTTGAAAAAGATCTGGCTTATGAAGCGGGCAGTAAGGCACAGCAGAAAGACAGGGAATTTTTCCAGAATCTTATTGAGCAGTCAGAGCCGATTTACAACGGAATTGATGGCCCGAGGGCGCTGATAAGAGAACGAAAGAACAATCCAAATGCCAGAGCGGCCGCCTTCATAACGCCGTATGTGGAATCGGCTCTTGATATTTATCATCTTGAGGAAGAACCGACTGCAAGGCTCTTGCGGTTCTGTGAGGAACAGCATGTATCTCTGCAGTGTCTTCTGATTATGGGAATCCGTACGTATCTTCAGAAGGCGAACGGTAATGATGATGTGTCGATCAATGTGGCATATGCGAGAAGAGCAACACTTGACGAGAAGAAATCAGGTGGAACGAGAATTCATTCCTTCCCCTTCAGGACGATAATACCGGAGGATAAGACATTCCTTGAGGGAATCCATATCATCCGTGACGGGCAGAATGAGATTTTCCGCCATGTCAATTATGATCCCGTTGAATATTTTGCATATCGGGCGAAGACATATCCGGTGGCTCCAGGGAGAACTTATGAACCCATGTCGCTTACCTACCAGCCTATGACATCAAAGGATCAGGGATTAAATAAGCTTGGCGGCATTAAATATAAGACAAAATGGTATCCGAACGGTGCGACCACACAGGCACTTTATCTGACAGTGATGCACAGATCGGATGACAACGGACTTGACTTTAACTTTGAACATCAGATTATGGCAATATCGAAAAATACACTGGATCATTTTTATTATTATATGTGCAGGATTATGTTCAAGGGAATTGAAAATCCTGACATGAAAATAAGTGATATTATTAAACTTACCTAATCGTAAGAAAAAATAGGTAATTGCGAAACTGTGATATGAAAGAAGGGTGATATTATGTTTGAAAAATTAGTGGACATCATTACAAATTATGTTGAAGTGGACAAAGAGGACATAAAGCCGGAATCAAGGTTCATGGAGGATCTGGGATTTACTTCCTTTGACTTTATGAGTATGTTAGGCGAAGTAGAGGAAGAACTTGATGTAGAGATTGTACAGGAGGAGGCAGCCAATATCCGCACTGTGCAGGAAGCAGCCGATTATCTGGAGAAACTTACAAAATAATAAATCTTTTGCAGGAGGGGCAGGTATGAATGTCTTGAGCAGTACGATACGGGATCTTCTTGTTAAGGCAGAAGCTTCCTATGGATCAAGTGATGCTTTCCGCTATAAGGACAAGAGCGAGGATGCGGAAGGGAAAAAGACGATTGTTGCGCATAAAACATATACCGAATTGAAGCAGGATTCAGAAAAATTTTCTGCTGCGCTTGATTCGCTTGGTGAAAAAAATACCCATATTGCAATTCTTGGAGCAACCTCCTATGAATGGATCGTTACTTATCTGGGAACGGTCAACGGAGGAAATGTGGCAGTTCCCCTTGATGCACAGCTCCCTGCAGATGATATCTGCGATCTGCTTGTACGGGCTGATGTGACAACACTTGTATATGACGACAGCAAGGCGCAGACAGCAGCAGAGGCTTCTGCAAAATGTCCGGGGCTGCGTCATCTGATTGCAATGAACAAGGAAGCTCATGAGGGTGTTACATTGTCATTCTGGAAACTTGTCAATGAGCAGGAGCCGGGGTATGATCATTCACCTGCACCTGAGGATCTTGCTACGATCATGTTCACCTCAGGAACAACAGGAAAGAGCAAGGGTGTCATGCTTTCCCACAGGAATCTTGCGGAAAATGCAACCTGTCTTGATATGAAGATTGAAGCGGGAACGGTGATTATGTCGGTTCTCCCGATTCATCATGCGTACTGCCTCTGTATGGATATCTTAAAGGGAATTTCCATCGGATGCGTCATCTGCATTAATGATTCCCTGCTCCGCATTGCCAAGAACATTAAGCTCTTCGAACCGAACATGATACTCATGGTACCGCTTATGATAGAAACCCTTGCTAAAAAGTTAGAGTCGGCGGCACTTCTGCCTGCACCTGTTATCAAGGCTAAAGTATTCGGAAAGCAGTTTCACACCATATGCAGCGGTGGGGCATATATGAATCCGGCTTACATTGATACCTTTAAAAAATATGGGATCACTATTCTGCAGGGTTACGGTATGACGGAATGTTCCCCTGTAATCAGCACCAATCTTCCATGGAACAGTAAAGTTGGTTCTGTCGGAAAGCTTCTTCCTAACTGTGAGGCAAAAACAGTTGATGAGGAGCTCTGGGTAAAGGGTTCAAGCGTTATGCAGGGCTATTACCACATGCCGGAGGAGACTGCGGAAACACTTTCGGACGGCTGGCTTAAAACAGGAGATCTCGGATATGTGGATGAGGATGGTTTCGTGTTCCTGACAGGCAGAAAGAAAAATCTCATCATCACGCCGAACGGAGAAAATGTATCTCCTGAGGAAATCGAGAACAAGCTTTCCGAAAAACGGATCATACAGGAGGTCCTTGTGCGCGACAGCGATGGTGTCATCGAGGCTGAAATCTATCCTGACTATGAATATGCCGCAAAGAAAAAAGTGAAGGATATGCAAAATACCCTTCAGGAAATCATTGATGAATACAACAGGAATGCGCCTCTCTATAAACGTATTGTGAAGCTGAAGATTCGCGAGACGGAATTTGAGAAGAATACAACGAA
>JBJEWN010000244.1:0-12081 GCA_051885075.1 Bullifex sp. | reverse complement strand
CGACAGAAGGGAAAAACGTTACGGTAACTCTGATGACAGACCCAGGTTCAGTGATAACAGGGGACCTCGTGAACGCAGACAGGTTAAGCCCTATGGTTATGATACGATAAAGAAGAGCCGCGGACGCGACGAGGAAGAAGGATCGTTCTTCTGGAGAGATGACGAATGAGTAAGGAAAAAGCAGGTCAGAAACGGCCTGCTTTTTCAGCCTCTCTGTGCTTCATCGTTACAGTCAATGCCAGGATTGCGTTAAGTGTGAGAATGAAGAACGGCAGTGCACTCTGACTGATGTTTGACGCAATCAGGCCGTAAAGCGGCGGAAACAGTGTTGATCCTGTGTAAGCCGCGGCCATCTGAAGACCGATTACGGTCTGTGAGTGCTTCCTGTCGTAGTAAAGAACGGTTTCATGAATCATTACGGGAAAGATCGGGCCGAATCCCATGCCAAGCATGAAGAGCGATGCGTAGCATAACGGAAGTGAGGATGTAAAGATCAGGCTGATTGCAGATAGTGTTATGAAGACAATGGAGAACCTGATAATGTATCTGTCCTGAAAGTAATCACCGAAGAGACCGTTCAGAATCCTTGCCGATGTGATGCCGAGAAAAACCATGCCGGAGAGGGATGCGCCGATTGCCGGATCAAATCCCTTGTCGTAAACCATGTATGATGCTGACCAGAGCATTGCGGAGTTTTCAAATGCACAGTAAAGCATGAATGAAAGTACTGCAAAAGGAACACCCTTTATTCTGAGTACATCAGAGTACTTTACTTTCAGATCTTCACTCTGTTCACCGTCGTCATCCCTGTCTGAGAATATCTTCCAGAGCGGTAAAGACAGGAGCACGATAAGAAAAATCACGAACTGTATTAAGGAAACGGATGAATAAGCGTTTCTCCATGAGGAACCGTGTGTCAGCAGTGCTGAGATGACCACCGGTCCGACAAGTGTCCCTATACCCCAGAAACCGTGAAGGAAGCTGAGCTGTTTCTTCCTGTAGTGAAGTGCCACGAAATTGTTTAGCGCGGCATCTATGCTTCCTCCTCCGAGTCCCAGAGGAAAAGCCAGGAGCATGACCTGCCAGAAAGCAGTTGTTCTGGATATCAGAAACAGTGATACCGAAGTCAGAACGATTGAAACTACAGTAATCTGCCAGGTTGAGAACTTTCTGGTGAGTTTCCCTGATAAGAGTGCCGAAATGATTGTGCCGCAGCATGTGACCATGCTGATCAGTCCCGCAGCTTCAAGCTGTACACCGAAGGTCAGGTGCATGACGGGCCAGACGGAACCGGTCATTGAGTCAGGCAGGCCAAGTGAAATGAAAGCGATGTATATTACCGCAAGAAGTATTAATGCCATGCAGCTACTTTATCACAATATGGGTGTCGTTATCACCTGCCCGTGAGAAATGAGAGAAAGCCGTTTTTCTTCGGAAGTTTTGGTTTTTCCTCTCTGAGACCGAGGAATCTCATCGGATTAATGCTGCCCATCTTATGGATGAGTTCATCGGAAAAGGGTGATGTGTCAACAATTGAATAGTAATTGAGATAGCTTTCAACCCTGAGGAGGTTTACCGAAAAGTCCGAGCCGAACAGAATCCTGTCCTCGGTTTTCTCCCTGTCCTTATCGGAAAGCGTTGAGAGATAATTGAGGAATTTGGGATAGAAATCCCTGTAACAGCCGGTGAAGGAGATGTCGGTGTAGACATTGTCATATGTTTTTATCATCTCCATCAGTGTATAGAACCATTCACTTTCGGGAAGCTTTCTGATTCTTGCCGAAACTGTGTCTATAAGCCTTGTACCGGTATTGACCGCATACTGTCTTCCCACATGGGCAAAGTCGATAATGAGGGATGGATAGTTTTCAAGCACTGTCTTCCATGAGGCGGGATCAGTGTATTTCCATGCATCCATGGGATCAACACCTTTGAATCCCTGATCATCACAGTGAGTGATTATCGGAATTCCGTTATTGGATGCAAAGTCATAGAGGTACCTTACCTTCCGAAGCTCATCCCTGTCCTGCGGCCATGGATCAAAGCCCAGGGGCGGGTACAGTTTGATGCCGAAGAAAATCCGCTCATCATCCTTCGACCTGTGATTCGGGTGCATGACATGGCTTCTGTCGACGAATCTTTCAAGATGTGATACAAGGAATTCCATTGAATGGACTGCCGGGTTGATTCCGATGAATGGATAGAATTCAAAGAGTCCGTCGGGACACTCATCATAGTATTTAGCTATGGCAGTGGCGGTATCAAGGGCATAGGGTGTTATCTTATCGTATGCAGGAAAGTTGTAGTAAAGCCTGTCTATTGAACTCTGTGCCTGGGAAAAGTCCATGAGCAGGGGAGAGAGGAATATCCTGTCATATTCCTGACTCCTGAAATGAAACTTCCCATCCCTGATATAGGGCGTGGAAGGATATTCTCCTTTGTTTCCTTCACGCCTGAATTTCCCTTTGAGATCATCCTCCATCATCCTGAATGTCTCATCAATGGGCCTTGAGAATGCGGTAAGCGTGTTTTCCACACGGTCAAGGAACTCTCCCCTGAACACTGAAGAGAGTGTGAATATGTAGTCCTTTGTGATGTTCCCCTGCAGAAGGGCGCCCACTGATGTGTCGAAGGATGAAAAGAAGGCCGCAAGGTTCGGCTCCTTAAGTGTCATTACATGAAAGTGAATGTCAAAAAAAGGATTCATAAGTGAAAGATAACAGGTGAGGGGATAAAAAGGAAGCGGCAGCATATTCGCTGCCGCACCTTGTTCATTTGATTCCGAGTTTTGCTTTCTGCTTTGCCCAGCTGTCCTTGAGCGTGCATGTCCTGTTGAAGACCATGTGCTCCGGTGTGCTGTCCTTGCTGTCAACGCAGTAGTAACCGTTTCTGATGAACTGGAAGTAGTCACCGACTTTGGCACGGGCTGCTTCCTTCTCGATGTAAGCCTTTTCGATGACGATCAGGGAATCGGGATTGAGGTCATCAAGGTAATTGCCTGTCTCGGCACCGGGACACTCAGCTTTGAAGAGTTTGTCATACTGCCTGACTTCAGCTCCGATGCATTCATCCATGCATACCCAGTGACTGGTACCTTTGACCTTCCTTCCGTCAGGTGATTCACCGCCGCGGCTCATCGGATCGTAGGTACAGTGTACTTTCGTTATGCGTCCCATCTCATCCTTCTCAACTGAGGTTGCGGTGATGAAGTATGCGTACTTAAGCCTGATTTCATTTCCGGGATAGAGACGGTGATAACCCTTGACAGGTACTTCCATGAAGTCTTCGCGTTCAATGTAGAGGTGACGGGAGAATGCGATTTCATGAGTTCCCGCATTCGGATCTTCAACGTTGTTTTCGGCAGTGAAATACTCCTTCTGTCCTTCCGGATAGTTATCAATCTCGATTTCAAGGGGATCGAGGACTGCCATGAGGCGCTCTGCCCTTTTGTTAAGATCTTCCCTGACGCAGAACTCCATGAGGGAGTAATCGACAACGCCTTCAACCTTGGCCACTCCAACCCTTGAAACGAAATCCTTCATCGATTCAGGAGAGTATCCTCTCCTCCTTACACCGCTGATGGTCGGCATTCTGGGATCGTCCCAGCCGGTGACGAAGTGATTGTTGACGAGGTAGAGAAGCTTTCTCTTGCTCATCAGCAGATAGTTGATGTTGAGACGTGCGAATTCATACTGATGGGGTGTGTGTTCAATACCGTCGATTGAGGTTGCCCAGTCATATGCGGGGCGGTGATCCTCAAACTCAAGCGTACAGATCGAATGGGTGATGTGTTCAATGGCATCACTGATCGGATGAGTGAAGTCATACATCGGATAGATGCACCACTTGTCTCCTGTCCTGGGATGTGTTGCATACTTGATCCTGTAAAGGGCGGGGTCCCTCATGTTGATGTTGGGACTTGCCATGTCGATCTTTGCACGGAGCGTATATGCGCCTTCGGGATACTTACCGTCCTTCATTTCCATGAAGAGGCGGAGGTTTTCCTCGATCGGCCTGTCCCTGTCAGGTGAATTCTTTCCGGGCTCGGTCAGGGTTCCCCTGTACTCCTTCATCTGCTCTGCCGAGAGCGAGTCAACATATGCCTTTCCTTCCTTAATGAGCCTTACAGCGATTTCAAAAAGCTGATCATAGTAATCGGAGGCATAGTACTCATGCTCCTTCCAGTCAAAACCGAGCCAGCGGATGTCTTCCTTGATGGAGTTGATGTACTCCATGTCTTCCTTTGCGGGGTTTGTGTCATCGAGTCTCAGGTGGCATCTTCCGCCGTACTTTTCGGCTAGCCCGAAGTTAAGACAGATACTTTTGATGTGACCGATGTGAAGGTATCCGTTCGGCTCCGGGGGAAATCTGGTGACGACGGTGTCGTCAGGGAGCCTGTGATTGGCGAGATCATCCTCGATGATCTTCTCAATGAAGTTCAGGGGACGCTCTTCCTTTGCTTTAGTTTCTTCCATATTGACCTTCCTTGCCCTTTCAGAGGGGCCTTGGGTGATTTAATGAAAACATGTTAGCAGAAACCGGTTCCTATGGGAATAAAAACGGATGTCAGAATGACACTGTTGCATTGCCTTTTCCGCGCAGGAGGATGGCAACCGATACACTTTCCCTAATGGATGGAAGTGTAAAAGCGGAAACGGGTGCGTTCCCGCAGAAAAACGTTACGGTGTCACCTTCCTTTGAAAAGGAGAAGCATTCATCATCAGTAAGTGCTAATCTGGTTTCATCCTTAAAAGATGGAAAAGAAATCCTTTTAACGAGAAGGCCTTTCTCCCTCATGAGGGAGACTCCGTGCTCTGAAGACAGGATTATGGCAAGGCCAGCTGAGACACCGTCATCAGCTTTTATCGTGATGTCATGGCGTTCATCTTCAGCAAATGTGTAAACAAGCGCAGAACATCCGTCCACATCGCATGTAAGTGAGCTGGATGAAGTAATCCTGACTTTTTCCGGTTTGTTTATCCATTGCAGTTTTTTAAGTTTCACAAATCGATTATCATTCGGATAAAAGGTTTTTTCAAGGGGGACCGCAATGGTTTGTGTTTATGGACTGGCTGTCAGCAATGGTGTATCCGCGCTTTCGCTCGTAAGGAGTATAAGGAAGAGTGAACCAAGGGTATCACTTATCGCTGCGCTGAGTGATGATGAGAGGGGACTTTCCGTAATCGATACACTTATCGCGGAAACGGTCCTCTTCGACCCTGCGGCAATATTCCCTGGTGAAGTGACTCCGCAGGATGAAAATGATGTCAGTCAGAGTGCTGCGCGTCTCCTTGACAGTGCACTCATCAGGGAAATACTTGATTCCTACAGCGATATTAAGGCTTTCGTCTTCAGCCCTGAGTCGCTGAAGGATGAGTTTCTGTTCTCAGAAGGAATGAAAGCGCTCTCTTCACTTCCCGTCAGACCTGTCATGGTTTCATGCGGCTTTTCAGGTGATGATGCATTTGATCTTGAAATATGCGAAACCGTTCCTGCTGAAACATCAGTGGATAAAGCATGCATCATTTTATCAGAGGGCGTGCTCCGTAAAGGCGGGTCTGAGATAAAGCTTCCCGGAGTGACGGATTATTCATCCGCGCTTTCCTTTCTTTCCCAGAGGGAAGCGTTCGGCAGCGTGCTTGAAAAGCCTTCACTCTTTCTCAGCCGCCTGTGATGACCTTCCTTGGCGATAAGCAGGGCTTCATCGCTTTTCCTTAATGCTTCCCTGAAATCCATGCCGGAATCAGGAGCCCAGAAGAATGTTCCGTATGAAAATGTTGCACTGCCCGATGTGACCGAGTTGCTGAAATCATCGGCGGCTGCATGCATGAAGGAATCGGCATTCAGATCATCCTCTGCTTTCAGCAGGATCAGGAACTCATCTCCTCCCATTCTGAAACATAAGCCGTCTCTGTTGGAAAGGGCGGATGTCAGTGCCTTGCTGAATGCGGTGATAAGTTCGTCACCGGCACCATGTCCCAGTGTGTCGTTGAACCGCTTCATCCCGTCTATGTCAGCTGATATCACATGCATACCCTTTTCCCCGGGGACGATATTTGCTGTCCTGTCCTCAAAAGCCCTCCTGTTTAGCATTCCGGTCAGGGAGTCTGTGTAAAGCCGTTTCATCATCTCATCCCGTTTTTCCTTTCTCGTGATGCTTTTTATGCATATCATGACGGACTGCTGAATCAGCAGAGCAAGGGAGAAGAGGGATGTGATGAACAGTAAACTGGGAGTGCTCATTTCAAAAGTGTTTGCCACGATCATGAGCGGGACGGAAACCGTGAATATCAGAATTGCCGCAAGGGACCCGAAGCGGTATTTAACCTCCCTGTCTCCGTTCCTTAAACTATGGATGACGAGAAAGAGTGAGTGAATGATCATGCAGACAGTCAGGAAAACATCCCTGAACGTGCATGGCAGCTGTGATGCGGCGGTCATCATGACGAGTGTGAGTGATGCATAAAGCAGCGGGAACAGGAGGGAAGTGATTTCAGCAATTCTGAAAACACGTTCTTCTGAGACAGGCATCAGGTTTTCCTTCACGCAGAAAGTCATGGCTGACGGGATGAACGTAATTGCAAGCAGGGAGAGCTCCCGTATTAAAACCGGTGACTGAATGATGGAAAAGACATAATCGGTCATGGTCATAAGCCACACGGATGATGCAAAGGTAAAACTGCTGATCGACATGAGGATCTCACTGCCTTCCTTCTTCCTGAAAAAAAGTGAAAAGCAGAAAAGCATTACGGAGAAAATGGCAACTGCCACGCAGAATAAAAAGTAGATGAAATCACATTCAAAATACTCACTTGCGATAATATGGCGGTCTCCGAAAACCACGGGACTTACGGTTATATGCCTGTCAGTATCCGATTCATTGCGGTATATGACGGTAAGCATGCTTCCGCTTCTGCTCTTGGGTATGTTTATCACGATCGGATAAGCCATCTGAAACGTAAGGTATCCCGCGTCCTGGGAGAACATCACATCCCCGTCAAGCATAATGTCAATGTTTTCATGTCCGGTTCTCATGAAAAGTGCGGGATAATTCAGATCCGAAAGGGATGGGACGGTAAGTGTAACTGCAATTTCCTCACCGACGGGTGTCAGGAATCTGCCGCCTCCATCCTCATTCATTTCGGAGTGAAATGTTTTTCCGTTCAGAGTGATTAGGGCCTCTCCAGTGTAGGTATATGCCGTCCCCGTACTTCCCGTTACCAGATCATCCGGAAAGAGGAACGCCGAGAACACTGTGAGAATCACTGCGGCGAGCAGGATCACGGTGCTTATTGCTGAGTAACGTCTGTTTTCAGAAAGCATCCGACACCATCCTTGCCCTGAGAATCGGGGAAACCTCACCTGAAATGCCGCGCTTATCCCTGTACATGAGTTCATCCGCTTTGGCAACGGCTGCCCTGAGTCCGGCCTCATCCGTCACGACGGCTCCTATTCCTCCCGCGCTGAGAGTGGCTGAATAAGGGGCTGATGCGTAAAACGTTTCCTTAAGATTCCTGATAAGAAGGCTGAGCTGAATGGTTCCGTCAGATGGCACTATACAGCAGAATTCGTCGCCTCCGATCCTGAATGCTCCGGAGGAGCTGCCGAAGAAGGAAGTCAGGGTTGAGCCGCAGTACTTAATCAGTTTGTCACCTTCCTGATGGCCGAAACAGTCATTGATGCGCTTAAGGCCGTTGATGTCGATGAAAATGATGTACACGCTCATCCCTTTGAAGCGCTGGGGAGATGATATCAGCTCCTCGAATTCCCTGCGCGTGAAACAGCCGGAAAGTGAATCCCTCACAGCCATATGTTCCAGTTCATTCTCACTTATCAGGTTCATCTGCTCCGACACATACATCGAGGCATTCCTGAACACAATTATGAGAACAGAGGAAAGACGGAGCACTGAAACCGCAATTGCCTGCCATAAAGAAGGGGCCGGAAAAACAGAGAGTACGGTATTTATCACCACGGAGCAGAGGAACATCACAGTGCTGATCACTATGTAGCCGTTCCTTCTGGTCCCGTACCAGTAACTGACTGTCCCGATTAGTATTATGATGAGTGCGATCAGCCTGAAGGCCATCAGGAAACGCCCGGCATAGAAGGATGCCCTGGCCCCCAGCATTGAAAGTACCGTATGAAGTGAAAAAAGCAGAATGCAACCAAGACTCAGTGCATATGAAGTTTTCCTTTTCATTACCTGCCGGTCAGTGACGGACATGACGAAGTACACATAGAAGAATATTATCGCTGAGTTTATGAAGTTGTTCAGTGTATTCCAGAAGAGCGGGGAATTGTAAATCTTCAGTCCGACGGGATAGAGGGAAAGCGAGGAAAGGAGATTCAGTACCGCAAGCATCAGAAATGCCCCGACGGTATTCCGTGCACCTGTTTTCCTGACTGAAAGGAAAATGAAGATGGATGTAAGGGTAAGTACCAGTCCCGCACCCGTGAAGAGGAGGGATGGAAAGAGGTATGAGGAAAGCATACTGCTGATGCCGTAGTCCGTGGTCAGGATTATCGGATATACCCTGAAACCTGCAATGGGTCTTAAACCCGATGTGTCGGTGACAAGTTTTATTTCCTTTCCCCTCATGTTACCGGCTTTGACAGTGAAGAAGGTCCTGCTGCCAAGGTCCAAATATGACCCGTCGGAAGGAAAAGAGTATATTTCCTTTCCGTCCAGGTAAAGTGCGAATGAACCGGCAGAGGGCTGTATGAGAACGGTATCGAGCCTGAGCAGGGTGTTTTCGGGAACGTAAGCGGTCTGGACCAGTTCTGAAATACCGTCACCGTAGACAACTGCGGATGACGTGACTGATGAGAACATCTCAGTTCCGTCGGCATTAACCACCGTGGAAAGTACCATAGTTGATGTTCTTGAAAGTTCATTCACCGTCCGTGAAAAAGGGGAGAGAGGAAAAATAAGACAGAATGATGAAAACATACATGCTGAAAACAGGATGAATCCAATCATTGTTTCCCTTCTGTCATTTTTTCCCGGTAAGCTCATTTCACCATTATAGCAGGTCAATCCTCTGATTGTATACATACCGTTTCTGTTTTATGATGATGGCGTGAACAGGCTATTAACCATATCAGTGTTGATCATTACACTTCTGACTTCGTGCACCAGACTGAGTTATCCAGAGTATACTGAAACTCTTTTCGGCGGTGATGTTTCCATAATCCTTACGGAAGGCGGTGATGATGGCATACTGGAAGATACATTCATCCTGCTTGAATCGCTTGAAGGGGATGGCGCTTTCTCCGATGAGCTGCTGTCACGGGTGAATGCGGCTGCTGAACTGACAGGTGTTTTTCCCCAGATCACTGATACCATAATAAGAAGCCATGCTGCACAGAGAGCCGCTCAATACCTGATGGAAAGAGGAGTGACAGGCGGTGCCGTCAGCGTTGCAGGGTGTGTATATGTGATAGGCACGCACCCTGACGGGGGAGCGTGGCGTGTTGCCATCGCGGATCCTGTCGAGGGGCGGGGCGAAAGCTATGCGACCGTAGATTCACCTCAGGGGGCAGTGATAACATCTTCAGGCTGCCATGAATCAGATCTTCTTTCCGTCACCGTCCTTGCCAAGGACGCCGTTCTGGCCGCAGTTGTATCGGATGCTGCACTGAAGAGAGGGCGGGCAGAGGGTGAAGAACTCCTGAAACGTCTCGGTCTTCATGCCGTGATGCTTAGCTCAGATGATGGGATAATCAGGATTTAATAGCAATGAGTGCAAGGTAACACTCACCGAGGAAACTGTCCACGGGTTCAAAGCCGGAAGGGGATGAGTCAAATCCGGTAATCGTGAAGCCAAGGTCGGTCAGACCGCCGATGAGCTTTGTAAGGGTGTGGCTGTACTCCAGTGTATCCTTCTTCCTTATCTTCCTCATCCTTTCCTTTTCGGAAAGCGATATGTCCGCATCAAAGGGAAGTGTGTACTTAATTTTCATCTTTCCCTTTTCAAGCCCCTTAACGTCAAACATGTAAAGAGCCGGGTTTGCAAAGGCAGTCATGAAATAACCTCCCTTTTTCAGAACCCTCCTGACTTCACGGTACATGAAAAGCGGATCCTTTATGAAGTTGACGCTCACGGGATTGATGCATGTATCAAATGCTTCATCTGCAAAAGGAAACGGCTTTGCCATCGAGGACCTTACCGTTTTGAGGGACAGTCCGTCACGCATTGCGACTTCCTCATCGTGTTTAAGCTGTTCTGCGGAAATGTCCATTACGGTAACGTTTTTTCCGTATGCAGAGAGCAGGGGACCCTGCTGACCTCCTCCTGAAGCCAGGAGAAGGACTTTTTCACCGATTTTTTCAAGCCATGTTTCGGGAAGCGCTTTGTCGGGCAGGAAAGGAAGTGAAAGTTTCCCTTTTTCTGCCAGTGATGTTTCCTCTGCGGTAACTTCCCTAGACCACCATGAACCGCGCCGGACTTCCTCGTCCCATGCGGCACTGTTTGCAGTATCCGTGTCCATGGCTTCATTATAGCACACTTTACATTAACCTGCTTGCCTTTGATTCCTCTCAAAGATATTCTTTGACCTATGGGTAAAAAGAATGTTTCCTCAATCGTGCTTGCAATCGCACTTCTCGTCTCATCGGTGATAATACTTTCGCTTCTGCTATGGTGGACCGGGAGGCTCAGGGAGGAACGGAGGATAGAAGAATTAAGATCCGAGCTGGAGAAGGTGATCAGGACGGGAGGGGAGGAAGCACTGCTCTCCCTTGCAGGCGTCCCTCTCCGTGGAATCTTCTACGACGATGATGAAGTCATGCTTTTTGAGGATACCCGCAGCTGGGATTACTCCCTGGAGGAGATGCAGAACATCAGGGCTTACGACAGGGCAAAGAATTCAATCGTTGAAATAGTCGCAGACCGTACCCTTTCGACTTCCGTCAGCGGATGCGGTGTCATAATTTCCAGTGAAGGCTATGTGATAACCAACGGACACGTCATCGGAAACGGTAAGGATTTTTCCGTGAACCTTTATTCGGGTGAGACTGTTTCCGCAACCCTGATAGGAGTTGACACACTTACCGACATTGCAGTGATAAAGCTTGAAAAGGGTGAAAGGAAATATGTCCCGATCGAGATGTATGACGGAGTGCTCAAGGTAGGTCAGAAGGCGATCGCAATCGGATCTCCGTATGGTTATTCATGGTCTGAGAGCGTCGGTACCGTGTCCGGTCTCAACCGTCTCGTATACACTTCATCGATGATGCCTCTTTCAAACATGATCCAGACCGATGCCGCGATTAATCCGGGAAACAGCGGCGGCCCGCTGTTAAACAGCAGGGGTGAGATGATAGGGCTGAACACGGCAATATACTCAACAAGCGGGGACAACCAGGGAATAAGCTTTGCCATTCCCCTTGAGACCGTCCTCAGCGTGGCAACCGAGCTCATCAGGAGCGGAAAGGTATCGCGGGGATGGCTGGATGTGCTTTCCGTCGAGCTCAACACCCAGATCGCGGAATACCTTTCACTTCCCTTTGACGAGGGTGTGCTTGTTTCCCAGGTCGTTCCGTCAGGAGGTGCCGACAGGGCAGGGCTGAGGGGAGGAACCGAAAGGGTTCAGTACGGCTCCTCGATCATATACCTCGGAGGTGACATAATAACCGCTATAGACGGCAGGAAAATTACAGGCTATAATGACTACTTCGCCGCATTCATGTCCACCAGAAGCGGGGACACGGTCGATATCGAGGTGTACAGGAACGGAAATTACGTGACCGTTTCAGGTGTCACCCTGATCGAGAGGAGTGAGGAAAACAGCAGATGGATTATACGGTGAACGTGCCCGATTCATCATGGGCCGGTGAAACAGTAACCAACATACATGTGGGTGCCGGAGTCCATTCCGGTCCATTTAAGGTCGTATCTCCCTTTGAACCATCCGGAGACCAGGAGCAGGCCATTGAGAAACTGACTGAAGGAATCCTCCGCGGTGACAGGGCCCAGACGCTGAAGGGCGTTACCGGCTCCGGTAAGACCTTTACGATGGCAAAGGTGATCGAGAGAATAAACAGACCGACCCTCATACTCAGCCATAACAAGACCC
>JBJEWN010000243.1:0-12103 GCA_051885075.1 Bullifex sp. | reverse complement strand
CTCCTGACGATCTGGTGTACAGGGCGGCCTAGGTCACTGATTTCCAAATATGGGGTAAAAAAAAGGATTAATGTGAAAAAAGTAACATTAATCCTTATGTTTTATGTCGCTTACATTGCCGGCTTCTGGCTGATTTCCTTTTATCTGTTTGTGCAGTTACATTTTGTTGACTAACCAATTCTATCGGTTTAAGCTTTTTAAAAGGTGGATGAAGGATGGCTGAAAACATTACGGTTGAGATATGTATGGGATCAAGCTGTTTTGCCAGAGGCAACAGTGAGAACCTTCAGGCAATAGAGGCTTTTCTCAGTGAGAGCGGACTGGAGGACAGGGTTGAACTGATCGGTCATCTGTGCCTTGGAAGATGCAAGGAAGGACCGAACATCCGCATTGCCGGAAAGGATTATTCCGGGCTTACCTCAGAGTGCGTCATCGACGTGCTTAAGGCTGAACTGGAGGCTTGACAATGGTATATCCCGTATACACTGAAACCACATACTGCCGTGACTGCTACAAATGCGTCAGAAGCTGTCCCGTCAAGGCCATCCAGGTCAGGGACGGAAGTGCCGTCATCATAAAGGACAGGTGCATATTCTGCGGAAAATGCGTGGGAATCTGTCCCAACAGCGCCAAGAAGATCAGGAGTGATCTCTCACGGGCCCAGATGCTTCTGAAAACCAAGAAAAGGGTTATCTGCTCCCTTGCACCTTCATTTGCATCGGAATTCAGGGGAGAGGAGGATGCACTGCTTTCAGCCATCATCCAGCTGGGGTTCAGCGGAATTTCCGAAACGGCGATAGGGGCAGCCATCGTATCGGCTGCAATAGATGAATATGCATCTGATCATGACGGAAAGTGTCCCTGGATCAGTACGGCATGTCCTTCCGTCGTTGAACTTGTCAGAAAGTATTATCCGGAGGCAGTGGACCGTCTTGCAAAGGTGCCGTCCCCGCTTCAGACCCACTCGGCATATCTCAGAAGCATTTACGGCAGTGATATCGGAATCGTCTTCATCGGTCCGTGCATCGCAAAGAAGAATGAGGCGGACACCACTCCGGGCTACCCTGACATCGCACTGACCTTTGATGAACTCAGAACATGGTTCAGACAGGAACGCATCGTGCTTTCAGAGGTCGATACCACCGAAAAGGTCAGGTTCATACCCGCAAAGGCAGGTATGTCCACGCTCTATCCCGTGGAGCGCGGTCAGATCGCAACTTCAAAACTCTGGGGAGAAAAACCGCTCTGTCGTGATGCGCTTGCACTGTCAGGAATCAATGAACTTCATGACGTTCTTGCCCAGGTCAGGGATGATGATCCCTTCCTGGAGCTGCTGGGCTGTGAAGGAGGGTGCATAAACGGTCCCGTTTCAGACAGGAGCAGGTCCCTTGCACAGAGAAAGAATGCCGCCGCTTCGTTCACGGAGAACAGGATCTCATCCGGTGAAGCACTTTTTGAGCCCGATAAAGCCTTTGTGGAAAAGGTCCTGAAGGAAGGATACGGCATACTGGGCTCCTCACGGCCTGTGGCCGACAACAGGTTTGCGGGAAGCTTTTCTGAGGAAGAAATCCGGCAGGCACTTTCCGAACTGGGAAAGACCACCAAGGCAGATGAGCTCAACTGCGGCGGCTGCGGCTACAATACCTGCCGGGACATGGCAGTTGCATACCTTTCCGGAATGGCCGAGGCTGAGATGTGCGTGACCAAGATGAGGAAGGAAGCCCAGAGCAAGGTAGACATGCTGCTCAGGACGATCCCGAATGCGGTCGTCATCGTGAACAGGGACCTCAACATTGCGGACTGCAACCTCAACTTCCTGAAGATATTCGGGGACATGGATGAGTCCCTGCTTGATGACTCCATGCTTTCCCTTGTTTCAGGACTCCCTCTTGAAAGGTTCGTACCCTTCCATGAGAAGTTCTCCGATGAGTTCTATGCACAGAAGCGCAATCAGTACCGCCTGCACTACAAGGACAAGTTCCTCCGCGTGACGTTCTTTCTCGTGGAGAAGAACCGTCTGCTCGGTGCGATGTTCGATGACATCACATCCCCCACCGTGAAGAGGGAGACTGTTGTCAAGAAGGCGGAGGACGTGATCCAGAAGTCCCTTGAGACGGTACAGCAGATCGCATCCCTGCTGGGCGAGAATGCGGCAGAGACGGAAATAATGCTCAACAGCCTCATTGATGCTTTCAGCGTCCACTCCGAGGATGGAGGGGACGGCTTCACGATCGATGATGAGGCGCAGGACTGAGGCCTATGAACAATATCTTCATCGATGTTGACTACGCCCAGATATACAAGCACGGACAGAAGATAGGAGGGGATGTCTTCCTCCTTTCCAGAAACCCGGAGAGCAACAAGATCGTATGCACCCTCTCCGACGGTCTTGGGTCGGGAGTCAAGGCAAACGTCCTTGCTTCCCTGACTGCCCACATGGCCCACAAACTGAGCTTTTCCCCGATCGATCTCGGGCATTCAGCCGAGATAATAATGAACACGCTGCCAGTCTGCCGCGAAAGAAAGATAAGCTACTCCACGTTCACGATAGCAGACATTCACTATCAGGAGAACATGGAGAACATAGATGTCCGCCTTGTCGAGTACGACAATCCCCTGGCCCTCAGGTTCAGGGGAAGTGAACCCGTAACCTGGCAGAGGGACAAGAGGGAACTGCAGAGGGAGGCCGCATTCAAGAAGGAAGTGGTCCAGTATTCCTCCTTCAATATGGAAATCGGTGAGCGCCTCATAATGTTCTCCGACGGAGTTGCCCAGTCAGGTCTGGGAAAGAGTCTCCCTCTGGGGTGGAGGTCCTCAGGGGTACAGAAATATATTACGGAGCTTATAAAAAACAACCCGGACATCTCCTCCAGGGAGCTTTCCGCCGCGATAGTGCAGAAGGCAAATGCCCTTGACGGACTGTGTTCAAAGGATGACATCACCGCAGTGGTGGTTTACATAAGACGTCCAAGAAAAACCGTCATTGTGACCGGACCTCCCTTCACGAAGGAAGCTGATGAGATCCTGGGGGAGAAGATCAGGGCATTCGACGGAAGGAAGATAGTCTCGGGAGGCACCACCGCACTCATCGTCTCAAGGCTTTTCAATGCGAAGATCAAGGTTGACCTTTCATGCTGGTCGCCCGATGTCCCGCCTGCAAGCAGAATGGACGGAATAGATCTGGTGACGGAGGGAATGCTGACGCTTTCCCGGGTTGCGACGGTGCTGGAAAAAAAGATTCCGACGGCATCACTTCCGAATGATCCCGTGAAGAAGTTTGTCGAGATACTTCTTGACAGTGATCAGATACACTTTATAGTAGGAACAAAGATAAACGAAGCTCATCAGGATCCCAACATTCCTGTTGAGATCGGAATCAGGAGAACGATAGTAGGGCGATTAAGGAATGCGCTTGAAAACATATATTTGAAAGAAACTTCACAGGAATATCTTTAGGAGGATAGTGTTATGAAGAAAGAAAAAGTTCAGGTAAAGATCTGCGTTGGTACCGCATGCTTCGTACAGGGCGGCTCCGATCTTCTCCTCTACAACGACTTTGTGGATCCTGCGATCATCGCTGAATGCGAAATCGAAGGCTCTTCCTGCCTCAATGCCTGCAAGGCTGACGGTGCAGGTGCCCCCTATGTGGAGATCAACGGTGTTCTCCATTCAAAGGTCACCCAGGAAAAATTCTGCAAGCTGCTGACGGAGGCTGTTAAGGACAATGCTTGAACTCAACAACCAGTATACGGCCATGAAGAGGCGCATCGATACTGAGGTTCTCAGACTGTTTTTTTCAGGAGAGCTTGAGGAAAAGATCGATGAGCTTCCGTACACCATTATCCCCAAAGACAGGATACCCAACCGCTGCTGCATCTATAAGGAAAGGGCAATGGTCCGTTACCGCATCATGGCCCTGCTCGGAATAGACATCGAGAGATTCGATGATGAGCTCAAACCCCTTAAGGCATATGCTTCCGAAATCCTTTCCGAGGATCCTCCCGTGCTTCCGCTGCTGACCACCATCAGCACGGGCTGCTACGGATGCCCTCCCGATCAGTACAGGATCAGTGATGCCTGCCGCGGCTGTTTCGCACGCCCATGCATGGCAAACTGTCCCAAGGATGCCATCAGCTTCATCAACGGTCAGGCTCACATCAATGAGGAGAGGTGCATCAGGTGCGGTAAGTGCATGGATGTATGTCCCTTCCATGCCGTCGTTCACATCCCCGTTCCGTGCGAGGAAGCCTGCCCCGTCGGAGCAGTCAGGAAGAACGAAAAGGGTGTTGTTGAAATCGATCATAAGAACTGCATAAGCTGCGGACGCTGTTCAAGAAGCTGTCCTTTCGGTGCAATTGCCGAAAAGAGCGGTCTCATGCCCGTTCTCAAGATGATCCAGAGGAAGGAAAAGGTCATTGCCATGATAGCTCCCGCGATCGAGGGACAGTACCCCGGTACCCTGGCCCAGATCAAGAGCGCGATCATAAAGGCGGGCTTTACCGATGTCATCGAGGTTGCAGAGGGTGCTGAAGTCACCGCAATCCATGAGGCAGAGGAAGTCCAGCACAAGAAGGCAAACGGCGAAGGTTACATGACGACAAGCTGCTGTCCCGCATACATGGAGCTGGTCAGCAAGCATCTTACCTTCCTTAAGGAGCGCTACTCCGATGCATATTCCCCGATGATCTACACTGCAAAGCTTGCACGGGAGAAATTCGGCGATGACGTTAAGTGCGTCTTCATCGGTCCCTGTCTTGCAAAGCGCGTCGAGGCAGTCAGAAAGGGCGGTGTCGACGGTGTCATTACCTTCAGTGAGCTTGCCGCTGTATTCATGGCAAAGAACATCGATGTCAGGGAAGAAACAGCTGCCGATCTCGGTGCAACGGACAACTTCGCCGACTGCAGGGAGTTTGCGGTATCCACAGGCGTTGCCGGATGTGTGCTTCACCGTGTTGCCGATCCCGCATCAATCAGGACACAGCCCATCAACGGTGTCGACAGGAAGATGTTCCGCCTGATGAAGACCTGGGAAAAACGTGCTCCTGAAGTGGACCTCATCGAGGTCATGTGCTGTGAGGAAGGCTGTCTCAACGGTCCCGGAACAATCGTAAAGCCGATGGTTGCAAAGAAGCTCAGAGGCGGCAATAAGGCCGCAACTCCGGTCAAGTCCGTTAAAAGCAGCATCTGATGGAAGAATTCAAAACGGCGGATGACAGTCCGTTTCTTGAGACTGTCTCTGCCTGGATAAGCAGGGAGGATCATATGGTGACGACGCTCGCCAACCTGTCCTCCCTGATTTACCACTACCTTGATGATGTGTCCTGGTGCGGCTTCTATCTTGCGGACGGAGAAGACCTGTACCTGGGTCCGTTTCAGGGAAAACCTGCATGCACCCTGATCCCGAAGGGAAAGGGTGTGTGCGGTGCTGCCTATGAAAGCGGTCATACGCTCATAGTGGATGACGTACTGTCATTTCCCGGGCACATCGCCTGTGACAGCGCATCCCGAAGCGAGATCGTCGTTCCCCTTAAAGGTTTCGGAGTGCTCGATCTGGACAGCACCCATGAATCCCGCTTCACACAGAGGGAAAAGGAACTTCTTGAAAAGGTGATGAAAATCCTCTCCTCTCTTCACTGAAGGGAGGATTTCTCATCATTTCAGGAATGACAGCACAATTCTTTCAGCCCATTTAAGATAACCCGGCGTGATGGACGTCAGGGCATCCCTGACTTTCCAGATATCGTAATCCTTCACTGCCGAGTAAAGAGTGCCTGTGGCCTTTGTGCCTCCTATGGCAACACGCGCGGATGCATGATCCCCGAGTGCGAAGTACTTTCCCACCGCAAGCGCACCTACGGTGAAATCCCCGTATGCGATCGCACCGAGGGAAAACATACCCCATCCGATGCATGCAACCGTGATTATTCCTGCGGCAAAGCAGCCGACTGAGAAAAGTCCTAAGGATGCGCATGCAACTGCCACCGCGCCGATTGCGGCAACACCTACTGAAATAAGACCGATGGAAGCAAGGCCGACGGCAACGACTCCCCTGGCAAAAAGCCCGACTGCAATTACTCCTTCCGCTTTTTTCCCGACCGCGATGAACGCTTTCGCATCTCCCGCGACCATACAGAGCGGCATGCCGAATATCATCTTATCACTGACCTTTACATTCGGTTCGTGACTGATTTCCTGCTTTTCTTCCTTCTTCCCCGTCAGAAGTTCGTCCAGAGTGCACCCGTAGAGACCGGATAGTTTTAAAAGCTTTTCCGTTTCCGGAAAGGACTGACCGCTCTCCCATTTGCTCACTGCCTGTCTTGAAACCCCGAGTGCTTCTGCAAGACTTTCCTGCGTGTATCCATGCTCTTTCCTGAGCCTGGCAAGTGTGTTTCCCATATCCATGGCGGAAATGATACATCATAAAAGCAATCGAAAGCCATCAACCTTCACTTGCTTTTATGCAAACCTGCGGTTGCATATTTGTAAATTGAAAAAGAAACGTCCGCATTCTTGACCGAGTAAAAGTTTAAGTAGTAGTATTTTCAGCAGATGCAGTGATGAAGACGAGTAGTCTGACCTCTCCGTGAAAAGAGAGTGGAGCCGTGGCTGAGAGCTCCATGACGGATGTCTGATGAAAACCCCTTCTGAGCAGGCTGCGAGAAAGCAAGCAGCCCGTGAGACAGGACGATACACTTCGTTAATTGAGCGTCCTTTCCGGTATGGGAAGGGAAGCAAGGTGGAACCGCGGATTCGGGTCTTCTGAAATTCGTCCTTGCAAACGGAATTGATTTGTCTGCAGGAAGGGTGAAGTTCAGAAGACTTTTTATTTTTCCTGCTAAGGAGATTTGTTATGGCCAATGAAGAAAAGCTTGCCGTCATCAGACACTCCATGTCCCATGTGATGGCAGAGGCCGTGCTTGAGATGTTCCCGACGGCTCAGATCGCCATCGGACCCTCGATCGAGAACGGTTTCTATTATGATTTCGAGCTTCCCCGTCAGCTTGTCAATGAGGATCTTGATGAGATCACCGAGAGGATGAAGAAGATCATTAAAAGCGACAAGGAGTTTAAGAGAATCGAGGTCACCAGGGATGAAGCCCGTGAACAGTTCAAGGACCAGAAGTATAAGCTTGAGCTCCTCGATGCGATTCCTGAAGGGGAAACGGTCACATTATACAACCAGGGCGGATTCACCGATCTCTGCCGCGGACCTCACGTGAAGTCCACGAGGGAACTTAACCCCGATGCATTCAAGCTCCTTTCGATCGCAGGTGCATACTGGCGCGGAAAGGAATCAAATCCGATGCTCACGAGAATCTATGCAACCGCATGGACAAATCCCAAGGATCTTCGCCTGTATCTCGACCATCTTGCTGATATCGAGAGAAGGGATCACAGAAAGCTCGGAAAGGAACTTGACCTCTTCTCACTTCACGAGGAAGCAGGTCCAGGTCTTGTTTACTGGCACCCAAGGGGAGCAAGGATCAGGCAGACCATCGAGCAGTTCTGGAGGGAAGAGCACTATAAGAACGGCTATGAAATGGTCTACACACCCCATGTAGGCAAGAGCTGGCTCTGGGAGACTTCCGGTCATCTTGGCTTCTACAAGGACGGCATGTATCCTCCCATGAAAATGGATAATGCCGACTACTATGTGAAGCCGATGAACTGCCCGTTCCACATCATGATCTACAAGAACAGCCTGAAGAGCTACAGGGATCTTCCCTGCCGCTGGGCAGAACTCGGAACCGTTTACAGATATGAAAAGGCCGGTGCACTCCACGGACTGATGAGGGTAAGGGGATTCACACAGGATGATGCACACCTCTTCTGCACACCTGAGCAGATGGAGGATGAGATCCTTGAAGTCTTAAGGTTCTCCCTGCACATGCTCCATGCTTTCGGCTTCAACGACATCCATGCCTACATCTCGACCCGTCCCGAGAAGTCAGTCGGTGACCCGGCACTCTGGGACAGTGCGACTGAATCCCTGAAGAAGGCTGTTGAGAAGGAAGGACTGGTGTATGACATCGATGAGGGCGGCGGTGCATTCTACGGACCGAAGATCGACCTTAAGATCAAGGATGCGATCGGGCGTGAGTGGCAGCTCTCAACGGTTCAGTTCGACTTCAACCTCCCTGAGCGCTTCAAGATGACGTTCGTTGACAGGGACGGCGTGGAGAAGAGACCTCTGATGATCCACAGGGCACTGCTCGGTTCAATTGAGAGATTCTTCGGTGTCCTGCTTGAAAACTATGCCGGAGCATTCCCGCCCTGGCTTGCACCCGAGCAGGTATGCATCGTTCCCGTCGGTGAGATGGCGAACGCATATGCATCCGATCTTGAGGCAAGGCTTAAGAGGGAAGGATTCAGGGTTTATGCCGATCTTTCAGGCGACAGGATGAACGCAAAGATCAGGAAGGCTCAGCAGATGAAGGTGCCTTACCAGCTGATTATCGGGGAAAAGGAGATGGCTGCAGGAACCGTTTCAGTCAGATACCGCGGTGGTAAGCAGGTGAACGGCGTGCCTCTTGAGGATTTCATCAGCGAACTTCACAATACAGTCGATTCCAAAGCACAGATCTGATTGACTTAGAACGCCCCCGCCAGGGGGTGTTCCGCTTTATAAGGAGGATAATATGCAGAATTTCTTTTTCATTGATGACTGTCCCGCAAAGGACCTCGGCGGAGGCGTCACAAGGCGTGTCCTTGCCCACGATAAGGATCTCATGGTATGCCTGCTTCACTTCGAAAGGGGCAGTGTCGGTGCGCTTCACAGCCATCCCCATACCCAGAGCACGTTCATAAAGTCCGGAGCCTTCGAGTTTGAGATTGACGGAGTGAAGAAGGTGGTAAGATCAGGTGACACTCTTTACAAGCAGCCGAATGTGGTTCATGGATGTGTATGTCTTGAGGAAGGTGAGCTCATCGATATCTTCACTCCCCAGCGTGATGAATTCCTGGAGGCGTGATGAGAAAGGAGCTCGGATACCTTAAAAGTCAGGATGAGAAGGTGGTGAGGCTGGGTTCGGTACTTGCCCTTCTCAGCTGGGACATGGAGACAATCCTTCCCGAAAAAGCCATTGAAGAGCGTTCCCGTCAGATGGGACTGATAAGTACCATAAAGCATGAGGAAGCGACAAAGGATGAACTGAGGCGTGCCGTGGAGGCATTAAGCGGTGATGAAACACTCTCAGATGCCGACAAAGGTCTTGTCCGGGCATGGAAGCGATTCTTCAGGACAGAGGCAAATCTCTCATCAGAGCTTGTGAGGGAGATTTCCGAAGCTGAGGGAAATGCTCACTTCGCATGGGTTGAGGCAAGGGCATGCAATGATTATTCCATCTTCGCTCCCCACCTTGAGAATCTCATCGGAATTTCCAGAAAGGTCGCTTCAGTCATCGCTCCCGAAAAGAAGTGCTATGATGCACTTCTGGACATGTATGAGGAAGGCATGGACATGGCTACCCTTGATCCAGTGTTTGATGATCTGGAGAAGTCCACCCATGAACTGATGGATAAAACGGAAGGGAAGAATCCTGATACTTCCTTCCTCAGGGAAAAGTATGATGAAAAAGCCCTTCACGAGTTCTGTCTCGGACTCAGCCGCAGGATGGGATTTGACACAAAACGGGGAACCACTGCCATTTCAGCTCATCCTTTCACCACATCCCTCGGAAGTGATGATGTAAGGATAACCACCAGATATACAGATCCTTCCGTTTTTGATCCTATTGCATCAATGGTTCATGAGACCGGACATGCGCTCTATGACTCGCATGCGAACCTGAATCCGGAGATCAGGGGGACCTCGATAGGCCAGGGTGTATCGATGGGCATTCATGAATCACAGTCAAGATTCTGGGAGAACATGATGGGAAGAAGCTTTGCCTTCTGGCAGTACTGCTACCCTGAACTTCAGCATGCGGTTCCTTCACTGAAGCAGGTGAGCCTTGATGATTTTTACAGGGCCATCAACATCGTTGAGCCTTCCGCGATCAGGGTGAATGCCGATGAAGCGACATATAACCTTCACATCATCCTCCGCTATCGCATGGAAAAGGCAATCTTTGAGGAAGGCAGGAGCGTGTCAGAGCTTCCTGAGCTCTGGAACACCCTCAGCAGGGAAGTCATCAGATATGAAGTGAAGAACGACAGTGAGGGAATACTGCAGGATTCCCACTGGGCCGGAGGAATGTTCGGTTACTTCCCGACATACTCGCTCGGAAACCTCCATGCCGCGGCATTTTTAAAGAAGATGACTTCGGATCTGGGAGGAAGCGACAGGGTTGATGAAATTCTCAGGAGCGGAAACTGGAGTCCGATTACCTCATGGCAGGATGAAAACATCTGGTCAAAGGGCGGTATATACACTCCTTCCGACCTTGTCAGGAGTGTCACGGGCAAATCCCTTGACGCGGCTCCCTTCAAGGAATACCTTATAGACAAATATTCAAGGATATATCAACTCTAGGGGCCGATTAATGAATTTACCTAACAAACTGACGGTTCTCCGCCTTATAATGGTGCCTGTTTTCTTCCTGGCTTATTCACTGCCCGGATGGTTCGGCGAAGGTACAAGAACCGTTTCGATAATACTGATGCTCATCTGTTACGTCACTGCCGAGCTTTCGGATCTGCTGGACGGTAAAATAGCAAGAAAGTACAAGATGGTCACTGACCTCGGAAAGGTCATGGATCCGTTTGCGGACACGCTTTCCCACCTGACATTCTTCGCATGCTTCTTCGGAAGCGGAATCATGCCGGGAATCGCATTCATCATCATCATGTGGAGGGAGTTTTCCATCCTTTTCTTAAGGATGCTGATGATGGGCAAGGGCAAGGCCGTTGCCGCCAACATCTGGGGAAAGAGCAAGACTGTTCTTTATGCCATAACCTCGATCCTTTCGATTGCATTCCTTGTTGCAGGTCATTTCTGGCCAGGCAGCTGGACCTCAGCATACCAGACCGTTCTTAATATATTCTTCTATCTTGCCGCAGTTGCATCCCTGATGAGCTTCATGACCTATGCCGTGGCCATTAAGAAAAGCAGGGCTCTTTCGGGGATGACCAGATGAGACGTGCATCCGAACTTAAGGATCTGAACGTTTCACTCATCATCTCCGATGTTGATGATACGATAACAAGCAAAGGACGCCTCCTGCCGGAGGCGCTTTCTGCTTTGTATGAAGCGGAAGAAAAAGGTTACAGGACCATACTTCTTTCCGGAGGCTCGGCGGGCTGGTGTGAGGTATACCTGAGACAGTGGCCCGTATATATGGTGATAGCTGAAAGCGGGGCTGTTCTCTTATATAAGGATGAAGAAGGTCAGATCCGCTACCGGCAGAATCCTGCCATTACGCCTGATGATCTGAAAAAGAGGGACGAGCTTCTGAGAATGATCGGTGAGGAACATCTTTCAAGTGATCAGTATGCCAGACTCTACGATATTGCAGTCGATCTGTCCCGTGTCAGCGAAAGGGAACTGGAAGATATCATGGATATGGCCGGGAGGATGGGTGCCCGAATGGCAAAGAGTTCCATACATCTCAACATCTGGTTCGGAGACTATTCAAAAAGCAAAGGGCTGCTTTCATTCATGGAACTCTGCGGTATAGACAGGGCTACACTGCTTTCCCGGAGCATGTACTTTGGTGATGCTCCGAATGATGATGAGATGTTTGCACTCATTCCTGCATCCGTTGGCATGAAGAGTGTTGAAGACAGGAAGAGCGAGTTCTCCCATCTGCCTGCATACATTGCTTCGGAGTATGGCGGAAAGGGCTTTTCAGAAGCCATAAAAGCACTGAAAAGGCTTTCCTGAAAGATTTTTCTGCATATAATTCAATTCCATGCAAACATATAAAGTAATACCGGAAAAAGTTGCAAAAAAATCCTAAAAAAATTGTTGACAATTATCACGATAATTTGTTACCTTAGTGAAGCAATCGAGCGGAAAGCTTGAAAATGCAACGAAGTTTTTTGACAGATATATAAGCGAAGGGAAGAGAAGATTGAGACTCTTAAAGAGTCAACCAGAAGCGCAGAGCTTCTGTCAATTCAAAATCCGAACGGTAGAGTAAACTGAAAAAAGTGAAGAATG
>JBJEWN010000242.1:0-2831 GCA_051885075.1 Bullifex sp. | reverse complement strand
CACAAGACTGCAGAGATATTCAATTGATGAGTACTCGTCGTCAACTATGATAACCTTATACATCCCTGTACCTCAGCGTGATCGAAGTCCCCATGCCTTCCTTACTTTCCACATTATAAGTGAAGCTGTCACCATATATAAGACGCATGCGTTCAAAAACATTTCCAAGTCCGATTCCGTAAAGCTCTCCGGGAGCACTTTTCTTCCCGGAGCCCATACCGCAGCCATTGTCGGCAATGACTATGGTGACGAATCCGTCTGAATAACCGGCATTTATGTGTATCGCTCCTTCCACACAGCCTGAATATGCATGTACGCAGCAGTTTTCCACAATAGGCTGAAGGGAAAGGGTCGGGATCATCCTGTCCGTTACGTATCCATCCGTATCCACAAAGAGTGTGATGTGCTGATTGTTTCTGAAGTTATTGAGCTTCACATACTCTCCTGCGTATCCAAGCTCATCAGAAATTGATACAAACTCACTCCTTTTGCCTATTGCGGCCCTGAGAAGCTCAACTGTTGCCGACACTGCTTCGGCAATGTCTTCCTCTCCCCTTTTTATAGCCAGTGTCCTGATTTTATTAAGGGTGTTGTAAATGAAATGAGGCTTTATCTGAGCATTGAGATAGTCCTGCCTCATCTTCTGTTTCTCTATTTCCTTCTGTGCCGCTTCGTTTATCAGAAGAGTGATCCTGTCCATCATTGAGTTGAAAACCAGTGCCAGGTCCCTTATCTCGGTGGTTTCCGGTACTGATGCCCTTTCATCCAGGTGGCCCTGAGAGATGGAAAGCATTGAGATTCTTAATGAGCGCAGATCACGGAAGAGAACCTTTGAAAGAACTGATGAAATGAAGAAAGCTATTACCAGGGACAGCAGGATGACGATGATGGCAATCTGAAGGATCTTTATTGAGTCCACGATGAGGACTGAATACGGGATTGCCGCAATGAGACGCAGGTTCATCGGCTCCACTTCGGAAGATACTATGAATGTTTTTCCTGCCGGAGTTACCGCAAGTCCCTGGTATATGCCAGGAATGCTTTCAAAAGCAGTTCCGTCACCGACTATAAGCTCATCCTCTCCATAAAGTGCAAAGAGCTCCGCACCGGGTATCTGGAATGACCGTATGGTCTCTCCCAAATCATCGGTATCGACCCTTATGCATGCATATGCCGATTCCGAAGTTCCTGAATAATGGAAGGGGCGGAAGTAATACAGTGACCCATCATTAACAAAGCTGGTTTTCCCATAACTGTCCTGGCAGATACGGCTGAGCATTTCCAGATCACTGTACTTTTCAAGCGGTGATCCTGTATAGAATCTTTTGCCGTCAGGAAGGAAAAGATACAGCCTGTTGACTGCTGCTTCATCAGCAATAAAGGTCTCAAGCATTGAAGTAACGGAATCCTTCTGTCTGAACTCCTCATATGTCACCTGCCCGTAACTCTCTTCAGTCAGCTTCCTGATCTCATTACTGAGGGATATCCTGGTCATGACGTTTGAAAGTCTGTCATACTTATTGCCAAGCTCGTTTCTCAGGATTCCCAGGTTAATCTCAGTGAAGTTGATGGCATCATCCTTAATGATTGATGAGGATTTTGCGTAAACAAGCATAACAGCCAGGATTGTGATCACCATGACGGCAGAGAGGATGAACAGAAAGGATTTCCTCTGAATCGATTGAACAGCCATGATTTACACCTCCCTGGAAAATGATAACACATGTTTCCGATCAAATCGGATCATACGGTTAGGCTGGACTGATTTTTCATGTTTCACAGCAGCTCAGCCATGTACAGTGGAAGATGTATGATTCCGTCTTTTACCATTACATCCCCGGTATAAAGAATATAGGAGTTACCCAGCACTTTGGAGAACTTCGCCCGGAACTTATCCAGGGAAGAATGAGAACGATAATTCCCGGACTTTACTTCCACCGGGGAAATCTTCTTTCCTTCCGTAATGAGAAAATCGATTTCCATATGATTTTCCCGGTGAAGGTTATCACTGCGTGAATAGAAATAAAGCCTTGGCTGTTTGAAACGCAGCATTTGTGCAACCATGTTTTCCATCAGCATCCCCTCATTGATATCCAGTTTATCGAAGAGAATGGCACGATAAAGATTGTTGTCCGTGAATCTGCCGTCCGCAAAAGTATGTGTTATCAGAAGTCCGGTATCAGCCATATAACACTTCTGCGTGGCATGGTCCGCACTAAGCGCCAGACCAGCATTGGGGTCCGATGCATTAAAGCAGGTATTTACAATCATGGCTTCATTCAGCCAGATGAAGGAATCCTCATAAGAACGGAAGCGTGCATTTTCGCCAAGCGAGGCAATACGGTATCTCTTCTCCTTCTTTGAAAGCTGTCCCGGAATTCCGTCGAATACCGCAAATACTTTATCCTCGTAACCTTTTGCAAATTTTGCAACATCTTCATGATACAGTTTCAGGATTCTGCGTTTGACATTATCAGATGACTCAAAGTCCTTACCATCAGCATAAGCAAGTACAGATTGAGGCATCCCCCCTACGAGCATATACTGACGCAGCATATTCATAACCTTCCTGTGAACGGGTGCTCCCAGTGGCATGCGCTTTTCAAAACACTGACGGATATATGGATAAGTTACATCATCCCCCATTGCCCATAGAAACTCCTCAAAATCAAGTGGAAACATTTCCAGGTGATCTTCTTCGGAAGGTATTATTATGTCCTGCACATTCTTTTTAAGGCGAATAAGCGAACCTGTTTCAATAAAGTCAAAGCGACCATCCTTAACAAAGTATTTGATAAGCTGCCTTGCTCTTGGATACTGCTGCACCTCAT
>JBJEWN010000241.1:0-12303 GCA_051885075.1 Bullifex sp. | reverse complement strand
GAAAACATCCTGATTTCACGAGTGATGAGCGGCTGACGGAAGAGAGGGTCCTCACTTCTTCCCTGCCGTCCGGATGGATGATGAGCTGCTCAGCTTCTCCTCCTTCAAGGAAGAACCACATCTCATCATCAGTAAGCTTATGAAGGGATGAGAAGGTATCCGGAGTGATGAGGTAGTAGATGCACCCTGAATTTTCCCCGAAGGTATCTATAAAACGGAAATAACCTCCTTCCCCGGGAAGGGGAGAGAGGTCATAACGCTTTATGATGTCGCTTAAAGCGGCCAAGCTGAGATTATCTCCCTTACGAGCGACTGGAAGCGGGTCTTCACCCTCTCTCCGGTCTCGAGGACTTCCTCGTGGTTGAGAGGCTGGTCAAGGATGCCTGCGCCCATGTTGGTAAGACATGAAATTCCAAGCACCTTCATGGACATCTGACTTGCAGCTATCGCTTCGGGAACAGTGGACATGCCTACTGCATCGGCACCGAGTGCACGGGCAAGCCTTACTTCTGCAGGTGTCTCGAACTGCGGACCTCCGAAGAGCATGTAGATACCTTCCCTCAGTGAGAAACCCAGCTTTGAGGCTGCCTTATGGGCAGTATCCTGAAGAGATCTGTCGTAAACATGGCTCATGTCGAAGAATCTGGGTCCGAGCTCATCACAGTTGGCACCTCTCATGGGAGAGTCTCCCATGAGCTTGATATGATCGGTGATGACCATCAGGTCTCCCGGCTGCCAGGATGTGTTCACACAGCCTGCGGCATTGGTAAGCATGAGGTTACCGATACCAAGTACCTTAAAGGTCTGGATCGGGTACACGCACTGCTGGAGGGTCCATCCTTCATAGTAATGGAAGCGTCCCTGCATGCATAAGACCTTCTTCCCTTCAAGGATACCGATGGCAAGTCTGCCCTTGTGTCCGGGAACCGTTGATACGGGGAAATGAGGGATTTCGGAGTACGGGATGTACACGGGATCAGCAAGCTGCTCCGCCATGTCACCGAGTCCGGAGCCGAGTACGATTGCGATCCGGGGAAGCGGACCATTGATTTTTGACTGAATGCAGGATGCACTTTCCTTCAGATTGTCAATAAGCATTCAATACCTCCTAGAAAGGCTGACCTGAAGCCAGTGGTGCCGCACTCTTCTTTGAAGAGAATACAAGTGCGATGAGTGTTGCGATGTACGGGAATGCACCGAGCACTGCCATGGGGATGCCGCTGAATGCAGGAAGTATTCTTCCGATGTTGGCTATCGTCATGCACAGTCCGAAGAACGCGGTGGAACCGAGGATTCCGAGCGGTTTCCACTGTCCGAAGATGAGGGCTGCAATGGCAAGGAAGCCAAGGCCGTTGATACCTGCTCCGGCATTGTATTCACCGGCATAGGTGACGAGTATGCATGCACCGCCCAGTCCTGAAAGGAAGCCTGAGGTGAGAACACCTATGTACCTCATCTTATGAACGTTGACACCGGCCGAGGCAACTGCGGAAGGATGTTCACCGCACGCCCTGAGCCTTAAACCGAAGCTGGTCTTGTAGAGCAGGAAGTAGCTGGAAATCCAGACTGCAATGCAGATCCAGGTAGTCCAGTAGGTTTCAGAGAAGAACAGGGGACCTATGACAGGGATCTTCGAAAGCAGGGGTACATCGCTTCTGATGATTGCCCTGACGACAGTGATGTTGCCGCTTCCCGTGATGGTCTGGGCCAGAAAGAGCGAAAGGGCCGAGGACAGCATGTTGATTGCGGTTCCGGAGATTGTCTGGTCAGCCTTGAGGTTGATCGAGGCAAAGGCATGGAGGGCTGCAAGCAGTGTTGAAGCCAGCATTGCAACGAGGATACCGATAACGATGGCCAGGTTGTAGCTGAAGCCGGGAATTGCCTGAAGCTTCACGATCGTGGCAGCGGATGCAAAACAACCGAACAGCATCAGACCTTCGATACAGAGGTTGGTGACACCGCTTCTTTCGGAGTAGAGACCGCCAAGCGCACCCATTAGAAGCGGCATCGTGTAAGCGATTGCGGATGGTACGATTATAAGAAGGAGTTCCCACATATTACTTTACCTCCTTTTTGGCTTTTGCAAGCTCTTTACCCTGTTTTATCAGGGCTTTTCTCTCTTCAGGCGTTACCATCTCCATTGTCTTTTCACCTTTGACGGCAAGGGCGAAATACTCTTCCTTCTTCTCGAAGGATTTTTTGAAGCGGCCGTCCCAGAAGTTCCTGAAAAGAACGTTGGTTGCGGCAAAGTAAATGATGATGGCAATGATTGTGTCTGCCAGCTCGGTAGGGATGCCGATTGCTGCAAGGGAAAGCTTACCGTTCTTGAGAACACCGAAGAAAAGGCCTGCGATGAGGGAACCCACCGGAGTTGAGTTACCAAGCAGGGATACCGCGATACCGTCAAAACCTTCGCTCGGCATCTTGCCCATTTCCATGATGTTGGAATATCCGCAGTAGTAGGAAAGACCTGCAAGACCGCAGAGGGCACCGGAGATGGCCATTGAGATGATTATGGATTTCGTAACCTTGATACCGGCATATTCGGCACAGTACTTGTTGGCACCGACTGCCTTGAGGTTGAAGCCCAGCGTTGTCTTGTTAAGGATGAACCAGATAAGGATGACAGCGGCAATGGCCAGCAGGAAACCGAGGTTTGCGGTTGTGGACTTACCGAAGATTGCGGTGAAGATACCGCTTCTCAGAGTCTTTTCAGTTGCAATGGGTGCAGACTTGACCGCGATCGAGGGATCGATGATGAATCTTGGGATGAAGTCATAACAGATCCAGTATGCGATCCAGTTGAGCATGATGCATGACACTACCTCATGGACATTGAACTTAGCCTTCAGAAAGCCGCTTATGAAGCCCCAGAGGCCGCCTGCCAGGATGGCTGCCACGATTATGATCACAAGGTAAATGGGCCTGGGAATGCCTGCGGGAAGCATGTGTGCAAGCAGACTGCATGTTATGCCTCCGATGAGCATCTGCCCCGATCCTCCGATGTTGAAGAGTCCTGTCTTATATGCAAATGAGAATGACAGACCTGCGAAGATGAGCTGTGTTGAAAGTCCGATGGTCGCGCCGATCTTCCTCTTGTTTGAAAGAGCACCCATGAAAAGGTTTTTGTATCCTGTTATGGGATTCTTTCCGATGAGAAGAATCAGCAGGCATCCTGCCAGCATTCCAAGGATTACAGCTGATACGGATACGAGCAGAGGGGATGCCTTTCTGGCTTCGAGAGGTTTGTTAATTACTTTTTTATCGCTCATCACTTCTCCTCCTTCTTTATTCCGGCCATCATGAGACCGACGGAGTTAACATCCGTATCCTTCGTATTGACGATATCGATGAGACGTCCTGCATTGATTACCGCGATGCGGTCAGAGAGATTGAAGATCTCATCAAGCTCGAAGGAAACGAGCAGTACGGCCTTACCTTTGTCACGCTGCTCGACAAGCTGCTTATGGATGAATTCAATTGCACCTACATCAAGCCCCCTGGTAGGCTGAACGGCGATGAGGAGTTCAGGGTTGGAAGTTACCTCACGTCCGATGATGGCCTTCTGCTGGTTACCGCCTGAAAGCTTTCCGGCAAGGGAATCCTTTCCTTCACCGGAACGGACATCGAACTTTTCTATGATGGCCTCAGTGTACTCTTCGATTTCCTTTGTCTGAAGAATACCGCCCTTACCGAAACGGGGTTTGTAGAACTCCTTGATTACCATGTTCGTCGTAAGGGGCGCGGAAAGGACAAGTCCTCTTTTCTGCCTGTCTTCAGGAATATGCCCGAGTCCAAGCTCATTGCGCTGCTGGATTGTCATGTGGGTGATGTCCTGACCGCAGAGCATGACGCTTCCGCTTTCGATCTTCCTGAGTCCCGTGATGGCTTCGATAAGCTCGCTCTGTCCGTTTCCGTCGACACCTGCGATACCGACGATCTCACCGCCCCTGACGGACAGGGAGAAGTCCTTAACGCCGAGAACACCTTTTGCATTCTTCACGTTAAGGTTTTTCACTTCAAGTACGGTATCCTTAAGTACGGGAGGTTTCTTTTCAACCTTGAAACTGACGGGACGTCCGACCATCATGGCAGCCATTTCATCAACGCTTGTGCTCTTAACGTCAACGACGCCGATGTATTTGCCGCGCCTGATGACGGTACAGCGGTCCGCAACCTGCTTGATCTCATCAAGTTTATGGGTGATGAGAATGATGGATTTACCTTCCTTGATGAGGTTCTTCATGATCTGCATCAGTTCCTCGATCTCCTGCGGTGTGAGAACACCGGTAGGTTCATCGAAGATGAGGATGTCTGCATCCCTGAAGAGCATTTTCAGGATTTCGACACGCTGCTGCATGCCTACTGTAATATCTTCTATGACCATGTCAGGTTCGATCGCAAGGCCATATTTTTCGGATATTTCCTTGATCTTCCTGGATGCGGTCTTAATGTCATATACAAAGCCGCCCTCTTTACCGAGGATGATGTTTTCAGCGACTGTGAAGTTATGAACCAGCTGGAAGTGCTGATGGACCATTCCGATACCAAGATCGAACGCATCGTTCGGGCTCTTGATGTCAACTTCCTTTCCCCTTACCTTGATGACACCCCTGTCTGCATGATAGAGGCCGAAGAGGATACTCATAAGAGTGGACTTTCCTGCGCCGTTCTCACCGAGGATGGCGTGGATTTCTCCCTCTTCCACCTGCAGTGTTATGTTATCGTTGGCGACGATTCCCGGGAACTCCTTACGGATCCCGATCATTTCGATTACGTGACTCATCTCATCTCCAAAATGAGGCGTGCCGCAGCACGGACATGATTTTTAAAAGGCCGCCAGGACATGGTACGAGGCGGCCTATTACGTTAGCTGTTAATTAACTTATTTGATAAGTCCATTGCCGTTGTCAGCGATCGTGACCTTACCGGCCTTGATGAGCTCAACAACACTTGCAACAGTTGCTTCGATCTCAGGTGTGAGGTTGGGGTTGGAAGCGGGGATACCTGCCCTGTCTTCCTTGATACCGAGAGTAAGAAGCTGTCCGCCGGGATATGTTCCGTCAGCGAGAGCCTTGACCATGTCGTAAGCAACACCTGCTACATCCTTCATTGCTGAAGTGAGGATACAGGACTGGCCGTTACCCATGTCACCGACTGAATACTGGTCTACATCAACACCTACTGCCCATACATCCTGACCTGCGAGTCTTCTGTTCTTGGCTTCGTTGATTGCTCCGACACCTGTACCGCCTGCTGCAGCGAAGATAACCTTAACTCCTCTTGCATACATTGCGTTTGCAAGCTGCTGACCGAGAGCGAGATCTGCGAATGAACCGGAGTAAACGAAGTTCTCAGGCTTCATTGTAACTGTTGTGCCGTAGTTGTCGTTGGCATACTTAACACCCTGCTGGAAGCCCCAGTTGAACTTCTGTACTGCGGGGATTTCCATACCGCCGACAAAACCTACATCACCGGTCTGAATCTTGAGAGCCGTTGCAAGACCTGCGAGGAAGCCTGACTCCTGCTCCTTGAAGACGATTGCGACACTCTTGGGACCGATGCCTGCGGAAAGTGCATCATCGATGATTACGAGGTTGAGGTCGTCAACTTCATTCTGAACCTGAGCAACTGCTTCTGCGAAGAGGAAACCGGGGCATGCAACGAATGTGTAACCCTGATCATAAAGAGCGTAGATAGCCTGTACATAGTCGGAAGTGGTTGTGCCGGAGGGGCGGAGATATGTGTTCTCCCAGCCGAGCTCCTCAGCTGCCTTCTTGACGCCTTCGTATGTGCCCTGGTTGAATGAGCGGTCATCAATCGTACCGGAGTCCGTGACCATACCGACCTTCAGTGCCTGCTTTGTCTGAGCTTCAGCAGCTCCCTGAGCGAACACTGAGAAAGCAACGAGACACATTAAAATAATAGCAAAAGCCTTCTTCATTGTTATTCTCCTATGAAATGAATGTATTTCAAATAATACAATTTAGCAGTGTAACTGTAAAGCTTATTTGGAAATCTTTGAAACAGAAGTGCGGTTTAATGCAAAACGGAACAATGAATTGTGCACCTGCATGCAACACTTTCATCACTGTTGTTGCCGTTTTCACCATTTCCCTCAACTTTTCCTTGCCATCTCTTCCTCAAGCAGTGCAAGTATGAGCGGAACCACACCCTTCAGATCATCCCTGAGAAGAGAGGTATGACAGTATGACTTAAGTGATCCGTCACGGTACGGATTTCCGCCGATCCCGCACGACGGGGATATCCCGTCAATGTGGAGCGTACCATCCTCACTTCTTGTGAGATATATCCTCCTGATGCCATCCAGAGCCCTGTATCCGGCCTCGGCATAGGACTGATCAAGTATGGAAAGTCTCACGCCCCTTAAGTACATCACTGCAAAACATGCCGATGCGGAAACTTCAGGAAAATTATCCTTGTTCCTCTGAGCATCGGTAACCTGGTACCAGAGGCCGCTCTCATCCTGGTACGTCAGCAGGGATGAAGCAAGGGACCTGATGATTCCGGCAAGTATCTTACTGTCTCCGCTTTCCGGATTCAGGTGCTCTGACGTGATCAGCAGTGCAAGCACATAGAATCCCATTGCACGGGACCAGAATGTGGGACTGAGTCCTGTTTCGGGATCGGACCAGCGCTGTCCCCGGGATTCATCATATGCATGATACATGAGGCCCGTGTCAGAGTCACGGAGTGTCTCATAAACGGTAACCAGCTGTCTTACGGCATCTTCCGTAATTTTTTCATCACCCTTTCTCCTTCCGTATTCAGCCATGAAAGGAGCATAAAGGGCCGCATCCTCAATCCAGATCTGCCAGGGAAACTCACGCATGTGCCAGAAAACGCCGGACTCGGTCCTCGGAAGGTGACTGAGGGACTCCATTACCGCATCGGCAGCCTTCATGAACCTTTCCTCATGATATGTGTCGCAGAGGTCAAAGAGTGTCAGTGCAGCACCGGCGGAAGCAAGTGAATCGGTTCTGCCTGAAATGGAACCATCCTTTCCGATAACGGGATCGAACATCGACCATACCCATGGCGCGACTGAAGGTTCACCATGGAAAAGTGCCGTTCTGAGAGCAGCACTGAGAACGTGGGAATGACCGGGATGCCACTGAAGCATTCCGGGACGGAACTTTTTCTCAACACTTTTTGTCAGCTGGACCGAAAGGGGCCACTCTCCTGAAATTACCATCTGTATTATCCTTAAATGCATGAAAGGGACCGGTTAAGGCCCCTTTGCAATGAGATCATTATCTTACTTTATTACCTTTTCAGTCTCGTTATCGAAGAGATAAACGCTCTCAAGCGGGATGGTGAAAGTTATCTCACTGTCCATTTCAGGCGTGTCATGCGGATTGACCTTGAGTATTGACTTATCTCCCTGGATGTCAACATAGACGTTGGTGTTATCACCGAGAAGCTCGGTGAGCTCAACCTCAGCCTTTATCACATAGCCATCCCCGGCGCCGAGTGAGATTGCCTCAGGACGGAAGCCGAAGACCAGCTCCTTACCTTCATACTTCTTCAGGTCAGCAGCCTTCATCTTCTTTGAAAGATCGATTTCGTTCTTACCGACCATGATCTTTCCGTTCTTAAGGGTAGATCTCACGAAGTTCATGGGAGGTTCACCGATGAATCCTGCAACGAAGACGTTGACAGGGTTGAAGTACAGTTCATACGGTGTACCGACCTGCTGGATGTAACCTTCCTTCATGACTACGATCCTGTCAGCCATGGTCATGGCTTCTGTCTGATCGTGGGTTACGTAGATCGTGGTCGCACCTGTCTTTCTGTGAATCTCGGTGATCTCACTTCTCATCGTGACCCTCTGCTTTGCATCGAGGTTGGAAAGGGGTTCGTCCATAAGGAAGATTCCTACCTTTCTGATGATTGCGCGTCCTACTGCCACACGCTGTCTCTGACCGCCTGAAAGAGCCTTGGGAAGCCTCTCTAGGTAGTCGGTAAGTCCGAGGATCTTGGCAACGTTCTTAACCTTTTCCTCGATGATGTCCTCATCAATACCTTCAAGCGTAAGTCCGAAGGCAAGGTTGTCATATACTGTCATCTGAGGATAGAGTGCATAGCTCTGGAATACCATGGCAACTCCGCGGTCCCTTGGTCCCTTCTCATTGGCTCTCTGTCCGTCGATGAGGAAATCACCCTTACTGATATCCTCCAGTCCTGCGATCATCCTGAGCGTTGTGGACTTACCGCAGCCGGATGAACCTACGAAAACGATGAATTCACCCTTCTCGATCTCCAGATTGAAATCATGGACGGCATGGAAACCGTTAGGGTAGATTTTATTTATGTCTTTAAGAACAAGGTATGGCATCTCAGTCTCCTTTTTCTACTTTGCTCCTGGCATCGGATATTATCTTTCCCGCGAAGTGCTTCACCCAGAGGAAGAAGAGATCGAACGCAAGGTAGATGCACCCGAATGTCACAGGTTCGATGCCAAACAGAACACCTTCTGTCTGGCCTGTGAGGGCGTTCATGACGCCGTTCACGCCTTCATATGTCATCATGACACAGAACATCACGAAGAACACATATAAACAGTTGTAAATGAGACTCCGGTACTGTTTCTTCGGGAACATCATCCACCTGTCATTTGACCCGGGTGGATCAGCGACCCACCTGAGTGAATTGTTCTCGAGGATATCCTTCACGAATCCCATTCCGATGGCAGTTATCACGAAGAGATCAAGGGTTGAGCCTATGTACATGCCCAGGCCCCAGATGAAGAAGTAACACACAGCACCGCTGAACCACAGCTTGATGAGTATTGCCTTTGAGGTCCCGCTGATATGGATCTTTGATTTGGTCCTGTATTTACGCAGTTCCTCCTCGGTATACTTCGGAGTGTTCTCCGGAGTTGCACCTACAAGATCCTCAACAGCCTCTTTCTTCAGTCTGTACTGATCGTCTCCCTTATATCTTGCCATCAGCCCTATTACTCCGCAGAGATATCGATGGACTCCATCTTGTCATAGCCATCGACATCAACACGTGTATTGATCTTCTTCAGAAGCATCTTGAAGACAGGCATGAGTGCCGTCAGGACCAGAGACACAACGATAAGGATCATGTGCGTGAAGAGCATGTTATATGCTTCCAGGATATATGCCGTTGCTTCCGTGATCGCAATCGGAGTCGGGGAAAGTGCCACAGCATAGTAGATCAGCTCCCTGTACCTCCAGTCGCAGAAGAGGATGATGGCTACCATCACGATGAAAACCGTAAGCATCGGCTTGTTGACAGGCTTGCGGCGGGGGAACGAGTTCATGTAGCAGAGCAGACTCAGCATCGAGAAGAGCATCGTCACGAAGCCTGAAAGTCCCATTCCGGAGCCCTGGATCTTTGCAGTCGTGTTACTTATGCATGTCAGATTCAGCGAGTAATAGAGAAATGTTATGGCAAAGGCAATGAGACCGATCCGCTGAGGATTGCGCTTGATGCCGACGATCTTCTTCCTGAGCCATTCCTTAAAGCCTTTTTTTGCTGCCATGATCAGACCTCCCCTCTGATGGCGTTGGTGGTTTCCTTATCGAAGAAGTGCATTCTGTCGAAGGAGACCTTAACCTCATCGCCGTTCTTATAGTTGCACCAGCCGCGGAGCTTACCCGTGATCTTGTCTCCGCCCTTGATGTTACCGTGAACGAGAGTGTTCATTCCGAGATTCTCGTTTGAGGTAACCTTAATGGTCACATCATCACCGAGAACGATGTTCTCAGGTCTTACGCCGAGGACGATTGTCTTACCTTCATAACTTCTGAGCATCTTAGCCTGCTTTTCATCAAGCTTTACGGTCATACCCTTTCCGACAAGGGATGCACCCTTAACGGTGACATCGAAGAAGTTCATGGGAGGCAGTCCGATGAAACCTGCAACAAAGAGATTTGCCGGTGTGTCATAGAGTTCGAGCGGTGTTCCGACCTGCTGAACGTGTCCCATTGACATACATACAATTCTGTCCGCAAGGGTCAGGGCCTCGGTCTGGTCGTGGGTGACATAGAGCATTGTGGCCTTCAGTCTCTTGTGAAGCAGCAGGATCTCCCTTCTTGTGGAACCTCTGAGCTTTGCATCAAGGTTTGAAAGAGGTTCGTCGAAGAGGAATACCTTCGGGGTTCTGACGATCGAGCGTCCCATTGCGACACGCTGTCTCTGACCACCGGAGAGCTGGCTCGGTTTCTTGTTGAGCTGTGTTGTGAGATTCAGGATCTCGGCAGCGGCAAGAACCTTCTTATGGATCACGTTCGGATCTTCCTTTCTCATCGTAAGGGAGAAAGCCATGTTCTCATAAACGGTCATGTGTCCATAGAGTGCATAACTCTGGAATACCATGGCCATATCCCTGTCCTTCGCAGGAGCCTGGGTAATGTCCTTACCGTCAAGAAGGAGATGTCCGTTGGAAATATCCTCAAGACCGGCAACCATTCTGAGTGTGGTTGACTTTCCGCAGCCGGAAGGACCGACCAGAACGATCAGTTCACCATCCTTGACTTCCAGGTTGAAATCAAAAACAGCCTGGACATTGTTATCATATATCTTGTCTATATGCTGTAAACTTAGTGTGGCCATTAGTCCCTCCTGACCTCTTCACCGAGTGTCGCGACATATGCCTTGAGCGTGCGGCTTCTCTGGATACCGACGATTGCGGCCACGATGCAGCAGAGTCCTGAGATGCTGAGGAAAGCGGTACAGCGCAGGAACTGTGCAGTGCCCATTACGACAACCGGCTCGTTGGCGATCATGACAACCGCATGGCTTGCACGCCAGGGGATGATGAAGATGCGCACGAACTGAACGATACCGAGAGCGATAAGCAGGTAGCAGTAGCCTTCTCCATATGACTTTACGCCTTCTGAAGAAAGGAATGCGGCAAGCATGAACGCAAGGTTGTAAACGATGGATACTCCGATGAGGAGTGTGTAATAATATGTGCTTACATCAGATTTGTAGATACTGACGAAGAAGAAAACGTCGAAAATGATCGCAACAAGGGCAAGATTTGAGGAAAACTTGTTCTTGATATAGCGCATGCGGTCAGTTTTTATCTGTCTGTCCTGATCTGTCATACGGCCTTTCCTCCTTCTGCAAGCAGTGCTGCCTCAGCCTTCATCAGTCTGACCTTCCATACGGCATTGCCGATGAGAAGGGCAACTTCAGCAAGACAGAGACCGAAGACAGCGTAGTGAATATCAAACCAGAATGTGGATTCTGTATATTTCGTTTTGAACATCTGGGAGAACGAAGCAAGAGCCTCGAAATCCACCTGAAGCCACTGGGCCCTGTATACCTGAATCTGGAAGTGTGCCCAGATCACCATCGCCAGTGTGAATACCGAGAAGAGACCGATAGCGACAAAGTTGCCCACATAGTACCTTCTGCGGTTGCTCGTCTGTGTGACGAAGAGAAGGCATGCCAGCAGTAGCATGACGATTGATGCTGACAGGAACGTTCTGTTGAAGCCCTGCATATTGTAGTAAACGATGGAGCCGGGTACGAAAGTAACCGTAGGATCCGTCGGATCCATCATCGTAGAGTAAAGACAGTCATACAGATCTGTCATGATCCCGAGAGAATAAAGGAAAACGACAAAACCGGCTACCAGAGCAAGAATGCAGATTAACTTCTGGAAACCCATCTGCTTTTTGTACATAACCCCCTCCTTTTTTTATTAATAGCCCGTGCGGGAAGCGGGTCCTCCCGCACAGGATGATTGATCAATTCCGCCTAAGGCTGTTGTCTCAGAGAGAATTGTAGAACTTGAGAAGACGGTTCCATGCACTCTGCTTGATGAAGAGGTACTGGTTACCGCCCCACTCTCCGGATACCTTGGCGACTGTTGAAGCAGCGTCTGAGCAGCCTTCGAGAGTATAACCCTTTGTGATCTGATCAACGAGGATGTTGATCTTACCCTTCTGCTGGTTGAACTGGTTCTGGAGCTCAGTATACTGGTTGACAGTATCTGTCTCGACAGAGGTGGTCGGCAGAGTTGTGGGCACGGATGAATACCATGCATTGGATGTGACTGCAAGTTCGGGGTGCTTGATGGTTCCAAGACCGATAGCCGTTGAAATCTTTCCTGCACCTTCCTTACCGACTGCATGTGTGCACTGATACTCGAATGCCTGGCTCTTTGCGAAGGAGAGAGTTGATCCAAGGTACATTCTTGCGAAGTTGGTGTAGTTACCGCTTGTGAGCTTCCAGAGGAGTTCCTCAGTGACATCAGCGATAACGGGCATCTCCTGACCGTTGAATGTGAATGTCACA
>JBJEWN010000240.1:0-12307 GCA_051885075.1 Bullifex sp. | reverse complement strand
AATCAATATTTGCTTCATCTTTTGTTGTTTCTACTTCTTTATATTTTCCCTCTGCTAAAACATTATGTGATTTAACTTCTATTCCAACAGAAATTCCCAGTGCAGCTATTGTTAAGCCAACTCTTGCAATACTTTTTTTCAGATCAGCTTCTACTTCTCTTTTTATTTTTATTTTTTGAAGAGCAGTTATTTCTCCCTCTTTTGTTGCAATAATATCCGCTGTTTTTTTATCGATTAACCCTTTTATAAATCCTGTATTTGCTTGCGAACCTTTCCCTTCTTTCTTCATTTCGTTTCTATGTTTCATATAATCTAATACATATTTTAATTCCATAATGCTCTCCGTTAATCACGAGGGAAAATTCGTCTTCCGGTCCACCCAGGGATGAAATCGGAACTGTTGTAATGACAACGGCCCCGGACAGTGTTCTTGTATAAAGAGCCAGTGATTCAATGTCTCCCTTTTCATCAAGTACGGGTATTATCCCCTTCGCAGCCAGACTTTGCCCGATGGAATTCATGGCGGAAGCCGGAAGAACCATGTCATTGAACATTGCCTTTGTTACGGTCCCGCTCTGCATTATGACGAACGAATCATCATCAAGCCTGGTGACGGCTATCTCGTAATCAATATCCTGTGTTGATGAACTGTACCTGCTGAAATCCTGATAAAGCCTTACCGAATAAAAATAATACTCGTTTGAACCATAGTCGGAGTATCCCCAGAGGCGGACATTTTCATTCTCAGCACAGCTTTTGTGTGCTTCCCAGATAACATCGAGAGCAAGCTTCGCAGCTTCCGTTCTTGCGGCAGCAATGTTTCTGACACTGATTTCATATGTATTGCTGTTAATTGAGTACATCACATACGTGAACAGCAGGCCACAGACAACTGCGGTGACAAGTCCGATGATACTCAATGCAATCAGGAGTTTCTTCTTATATACCCGGGATATCATGCGGAAGATTATACATCAGGAATCATCAAAATGCATTTTTTAAACATACAAATGGGAAAAATGTGTAAAAAAGGATTTTTGAAGATTCATTTGCATTCATGAAAAATGACTGTCATTAAGGAACAATGACGATATACAGCAAAGAAAAGGAGGGGCTATCGTGAAATACGTAAGGAGGTGTGAGAAATGGCAAGAACCATCGAGAACAGGAACAGTCTGGCCTATAAAATCAAAAAGCATCTTGTCCGTGACTGGGATCTGTATCTTCTGCTGTTGCCAGGGGTAATCTGGTTTCTGATGTTCTGTTACAAGCCAATGGCCGGTCTCAGAATCGCATTTTATGACTATAACATTTTCAAAGGTATTGAAGGCAGTAAATTCGTAGGCCTTGAAAACTTCAGGGAGTTCATGACCGGTCCCGACTTCGTGAGGACGGTGAAGAATACCTTCATGATCGCACTCTGGCAGCTTGTGGTCTGCTTCCCGATTCCAATCATTCTGGCAATTGCGATCACTGAAATGAAGAACAAGTTTGTCAGCAAGCTTACACAGACAGCGACATTCCTTCCCCACTTCATCTCAGTAGTAGTAGTCTGTGGACTTGTCGTCAACTTTCTCTCCCCTTCAACAGGTGTTGTCAATCTCATCATAACCAAGCTTGGTTTCGAACCGATTTACTTCATGGTAAAGCCTGAATATTTCAGGGCCATTTATACCATCATGACACTCTGGCAGAACGCAGGATTCAATGCAATCGTATACATTGCAGCGCTGATGGGTATTGATCCCACCCTTTATGAAGCTGCTGTAGTCGACGGTGCGGGAAAGTGGAAGAGAATCGTTAACGTAACAATTCCGGGAATCCTGCCGACAGTCGTCACGATGTTCGTCCTCCAGGTAGGAAAGATGGTCAAGGTCGGTTACGAAGCAATCCTTCTTCTCTATAAGCCCACCACATATGAGACTGCCGATGTCATCGCAACATATGTCTACAGAGTAGGTATCGGAAACAGGAACTACGGTCTTGCTACCGCTGCCGGTCTTTTTGAAGCCGTAATAGCACTCGTCCTGGTAGTTGCCGCGAATAAGGTAAGTAAGAAGCTTACCGAATCCACACTGTGGTAATGGAGGGAAAAACAATGGCTAAGAAAAGCACAGTAAAAGTCGGTACGGGTGAAAGGATATTCAACATCTCGATGATCATCATCGGAATCATCATTTCCATTGTTGTTCTGTATCCGATCTGGTATACATTCATCGCGTCGATAAGCAAACCACTACTTGTTGATAACGGAAGCGTCATGTTCATCCCAAAGGGAGTGACACTGGAATCATACAGACAGGCATTCGCTAAGGAAGGTCTCTGGACTGCATACGCCAATACTATTTTCTATACTGTATTCGGTGTTGCGGTGAACATGCTCTTCTCCACAACCATGGCATATGCTCTCTCCAGGAAGCGTTTGGCAGGAAGGAAATTCTTCACGCTGTTCACTGTATTCACTATGTGGTTCAGTGCAGGAACGATTCCCCTCTACCTCACATTCAAGGATTTCGGACTTCTGGACTCCAGACTTGCAATTATATTCGGTTTTGCAATCAACACCTACAATATGATCATTCTGAAGAGCTTCTTCGAACAGGTTCCGGAATCTCTTGAGGAAGCAGCCTTCATGGACGGTGCGAGCAACACCAGAATCTTCGTTCAGGTATTCCTGCCCCTTTCAAAGCCCGCTCTTGCAACTGTATCACTCTTCTATGCAGTAGGTCGCTGGAACAGTTACTTCTGGGCAATGACACTTCTGCAGGATGATAAAAAGATGCCCCTTCAGGTTCTTCTGAAAAAACTCATCGTTGACAGAGTTGCGAACGAAACTGAAGCCGCAATCATTACAATGGATTCGCTGTGGTCACCGACGACGGTCATCTACGCAATCATGATGATCGCCATAGTACCGATGCTCATCGCATATCCGTTCATACAGAAATATTTCAAATCAGGTATCACTATCGGAGCCGTAAAAGGCTGATAATATAAAAGGAGATAGAAAATGAAAAAGACTTTTATCGTCATGATGATGGTCCTTCTGCTCGCAGGCTCACTTTTTGCCCAGGGCAATAAGGAAAGCGCATCTGCCTCAGCTGCTTCTTCATCTGAGGAACTCACAGGCACGCTCTGCAGTGCCACACCGAAGGAATTCACGATTTTCCTGAACTTCAACAACATGCCGTTCAATAAGGACTGGCCCGTATGGAAGAAGGCTGCAGAGATGACAAACGTATCATTCGTAGGCACAATTCCTCAGTCCAACTCCAACGAGGAAGAGGCATACAGCCTCATGCTCGCTTCAGGCAAGCTTGCAGACGTAATCGGATACAAGGATACGGCTGTTCTTGAACAGCTCGGACGTGACGGCGGTCTCATTCCTTTAAATGATCTCATCGACCAGTATGCACCGAACATCAAAAAGATGATGGAAGAGGATGTCACATTCCGCAACGCATGTTACTCCCTCGACGGAAATATCTATCAGATTCCCAAGAACCAGGCTATCTTCTCAGCTGAATACTGGTGGATCAGAGGCGACTGGCTTGAGAAACTCGGTCTTGAAGTTCCCCAGACAGTTGATGAACTCCATGATGTTCTCTATGCATTCAGGAACAATGACCCCAATGGCAACGGTCTCAAGGATGAAGTGCCTCTCTTCGACAGAGCAGGATGGAAGATGCCCGATGAATACCTCTATCTGTGGGATACATCAACTGAGTTCTACGTAAGGGACGGTAAGGTCACATTCGAACCCCTCGAGGAAAACTTCAAGCTTGGTGTGAAAAACATTGTCCAGTGGTATAAGGAAGGACTCATTGACCCCGAAATCTTCACAAGAGGTCCTAAGGGAAGAGACGTTCTCCTGTCAGGAGACCTTGGCGGATGTACTCATGACTGGGTTTCAGCAGGTAACTACAACACTACCCTTAATTCATCAATCCCCGGTTTCAAGATGATTCCGTTTGCTCCTCCTGCAGACCAGAATGGTAACAGGGTTGAGAGAACTTGCCGTTATCCTGGTGCCGGATGGGGTATCAGCTCACAGTGTAAGGATCCCGTCACTGTCATGAGATTCTTTGACTTCTGCTTCTCTGAAGCAGGCGGTGAGCTCATGAACTGGGGTATCGAAGGCGAAACATTCTACAGGGATGAAAACGGACAGAGACATTTCACCGACGTCGTAATGAACAGCGAAATGTCACCTCTCGGATATCTCAGAGGCCAGGGTGTCCAGTACAGGATCGGTATGTTCCAGGACGGCGAATATGAATATGCATTCATGTCTGAAGTAGGTGAGGAAGCAACCAGAATGTACAACGACCACATGGAATGGTTCCGTCTCGAGCAGCCCCCATATCTTGACGGTGCACTTGACCTCAAGTATCCCGCAGAGCTTGAAGCCGAATACCAGAAGCTCATGGCTAACATCCGCCCGTATGTTGATGAGAAATTCCAGTCATGGATGCTCGGAACATCTGACTTCGATGCAGACTATCCCGCATTCGTTCAGGAACTCAAGAGACGCGGTATCGACAGGGCAATCGAAATCAACCAGATTGCATACGATATCTACGTTGGCAGAAACTGATCACAGCCAAAAGCAGACATACAGACTTAGCCCGGTGCTAAGTCTGTATCTTTAATGAGGAACCATGAATAACATTTTGAAATTCAGAAATCAGGCAACAGGGTGGAATGACGGACTACCGGTAGGAAGCGGGAGACTTGCCGCAATGCTCTGGGAAGACGGGGATGACGAAGTAATTTCGCTCAACAATGAGAACATATGGACCGGAGAATACAAGAACAGGGAGTATGACCGGGGTGACCATTTCCTGCCTTACGTAAGGGATTACCTCCTTCGGGGAGAAAACTTCAGGGCTACGGCCCTGGCCGCTGTTGCATTCGGCGGAAACGGCGGAATATCTCCCCTTCTGAGGCATATGGATTCTTACCAGCCAGCATTTGACTTTGTCATTTCCGGTCTTGGTAAATTCAGTGAAAGACGGCTGAATATGGAGAATGCAACCGCTGAAAGTCAGAGAGGGGACGTTACTGTTTCAGCACTGTGCCACAGTACCGATGACAGGGCTTTCATAAAGCTTCAGGGAGAAAAGCCCTTCTCTTTCACACTTTCATGCAGAAGGGACAGCCAAAAAGGTCATTCAGCTTCATTCTCATTCTCAGGCAATGAGATGAGCATGCATGCGGATCTGGGACCGGGTGTGAGCTTCTCATCCCGTGCTGCCTGGAGCACTGACGGAAAAGTAACTGCAGATTCAAAAGGTATTTCAGTAACTGAGGCCACATATTTCCATATCATCTGTGATATCGTGACCATTTATGAGTCAGGAGATCTTTCCTCCCTGACTTTACCGCAGAACACTGAAACATGGATCGAATCACACAATAAGCATTTCTCATCTATCTTCAGTAAAGCTCACATTGAGCTTGAAGGTAATGGTTCTCATGAAGAATTCATTGAAGACAGGATGGAAAGACTGAGAAACGGGGAACATGATCCTGAAATGATCGCCCTCTTCGCACGTTACGGAATATATCTTTTCCTGGCAGGATCTGTAACTGCATCACTTCCTCTGAACCTTCAGGGCAAATGGAATCATGTGTCATTCCCGAAGTGGAACTCGGACTACCATCTGAACATAAACCTGCAGATGAACTACTGGTTTGCCGAGTCTCTCGGATTTGATGAATACTCGAAGCAGATGACCGATTACATCCTTTCCCTTGTTCCGGAAGGCAGGACTGCAGCTCAGAAACTCTACGGATGCAGGGGCATAATGCTTGGACTCAACTCAGACTTCTTCAGGAAGATAAGTCCCGAAGCATACAATTATGCAGTCTGGATCGGGGCGGCAGGCTGGCTATGCACCCACTTCTGGAAACACTGGCTTCAGACAGGGGATATGGGGTATCTGAAGGATCAGGCATATCCCTTCATAAAGGAAGCTGCGGTTTTCTATGAGGACTATCTTGTCACTGACAGTGAAGGCAATGTCCTGATCATGCCATCCCAGTCACCGGAAAACAGGTATGAAGGCTGCGGATATTTCCCCGTGAGCATGTGTATTAACAGTGCGATGGACAAACAGATATGCAGGGATACCCTTACGATCGCGGTAAAAGCTTCCGAAATTCTGGGACTGGACACTAAAGAAGCGGAAAAATGGAAGGCCCTGCTTGAAGGAATTCCCGAGTGCGGAATCGGAAGTGACGGAAGGCTTCTGGAATGGGACAGCGATGATAAGGTTGAAATAGAGAAAGGACACAGACATGTATCCCATCTCTACGGAGTTTATCCGTCATCACAGTTCACTCCAGAACGTGATACAGATAAGTACAATGCCGCAAGGAAAAGTCTGGATTACCGTCTGGCACACGACGGTGGTTATACAGGATGGTCACTTGCCTGGGGTGCATGTCTCTTTGCCCGTTTCCTTGACGGTGACAGTGTTGCGGGAAACATTGAACGGCTTATTGCCAACCTGGCATCCGGTTCCCTGCTCGACCTTCATCCCGACTTCTTCCCGCAGAAGGAAAGGCCTCTTAAGGGTAAGGACGATCCATTCCTCTTCGGGGCGCCTAAAAACATGACGGAAAAAGTATTCCAGATCGATGGTAACCTGGGTGCCGTGGCCGCAGTGATTGAATCACTGATCCAGTGCCGCGATGATGTGATATACCTGCTTCCGGCAAGGGCTTCCTCCTGGAAAAGCGGTTCGATCGGACCCATCAGGCTTGATGACGGAAACAGCGTGAGTTTCTCTTTCACCGACAACAGGATAGACAATCTCAGCATCACCTTCGGATGGAGGGAAAGAGCATCGTTATTCCTTGGTAATACCATTCAGACTTTCTCAGGCAGGAAGGGGTCAACCCTGAGGCTGATATGACAGACAAACCCAATGTATTGTTCCTGCTGGCAGATGACATGAGCATCCGCATGATCTCTGCCCTTGGCAACAGAAACATAAGAACTCCTGCTCTCGATGACCTCTCATCAGAAGGAACTTATTTCGACAATGCATGCATACCGGGAGGATACACGGGAGCCGTGTGCATGCCTTCCCGGGCCATGCTGCACAGTGGGAAATATCTTACATCCCTTAAAAACAGCGGTGCGGATATAAGCGGGAACGGTACACTGCTGGGAGAGCTTTTCAGGCAGAACGGTTACATGACCTTCGGATGCGGTAAATGGCATAACGGACCTAAAGCATTCACTGAGAGCTTTGAAGACGGCGACAATATCTTCTTCGGCGGAATGTGGGACCACTGGAACGTGCCTGTCAACAGTTATGATCCACTGGGGAACTATGATAATGTGGTACCGTTCGTCGTCTCGTTCCCGAAAAGCAATAAGATAAGAAAGGTGCACTGCGACCGGATTAATCCCGGATTCCACTCATCAGAACTTATTGCGGACACAGCCTGCCGTTTCATAAGGAATTACAAAGGTAAACGCCCATTTTTCTGTTATACGGCATTCCTGGCTCCCCATGATCCGAGGACGATGCCCGATGAGTTCCGTAAGATGTATGAGAAAGCGGACATTCCGCTTCCTGCAAACTTCTCATCCCACTACCCCTTACCATACAGCGATAGGGACATGCGTGATGAAGCCCTGATCCCTTATCCCCGCACTGAAGAAGCAGTAAGGAATGAAATCAGGGATTATTATGCCATGATCTCACATCTGGACAGCTGCATCGGAAGGATAATCAGCACACTGAAGGAAAAAGGTGTTTATGATGACACCATAATCGTCTTTGCTTCCGATAACGGGCTTTCAATGGGCTCTCATGCCTTTCTCGGCAAACAGAACGTATATGAGGAAGCACTTCGCGTTCCACTGCTTTTCTCAGGACCCGGAATTCAGAAAGACAAGCGTGTAACTGAAAGGATTTACCTCCACGATACATATCCGACGCTCTGCGACCTGCTTGGATTCACTGTCCCCGTTTCCTGTGAAGGTATAAGCTATGCACCGCTTCTTGGATATGGCCACTACTCCGGAAGGCGTGAGTTTTATCATCTCATCACTGACAGGGCCAGAGCCATCGTCAGGGATAACATGAAGCTTTCAGTGTATTACGAGAAAAACAGCATGCAGTGTGCACTGACACTGCACGACCTGGAACATGATCCTTTTGAAATGAATGATCTGCACACGACTCATCCTGAGCTCACCCGGACAATGTTTAACAGGCTGAAGGAACTCCGTGATGAGCTCCATGACAGCACGGAACCTGAGGCCATCACATTCTGGAACGGTATCTCAGATGAGATGTAACAGCACCATGTACACAGCGGTTCCTCCCGCTATCGGGAGGAGCATGGTGCGTCTCAGGAAGTAGAGTATTACCGTTACCGCAGATGCCGCGACCGATGCGATCAGCTCAGCCTGTGAATATGAAGAATAACCGCGGAAGCAGTAGACAACCAGAAGTGCAAGCACTGCTGCAGGAAGCATCTTTCCAAGATAAGTGACAGTCTTAGGTATTTTCTTACCTGAAGGAAATAGAATGAACGGCAGGAATCTTGTGAGCAGTGTGGCAAGTGAGAGACATGCTATCGTGATCACTTTCTCAAGTGTTGTCATAACGCCTCCTTGCAAACAAGAGTACTGCCACGAACGATACCATGGCAGGAATCAGGAACTTATCGGGACCGAATATGATAAGAGCAAGAACGGAGAGAACAAAACCCGTGGCACTGCTGAACACAGGCTTCTTTGACATGAAGTGGTCAAGGAAGATTACGATGAAGAGCGCAGTCATGACAAAGTCCAGTCCCGCTGTATCGAATGGTATTGCAGAGCCGACAAGTGCACCTGCCCAGGATCCCGCTATCCAGTAAAGCTGGTTCAAAAGGGTTACTGCAAACATGAAATCCATCTTATCCACACCTTCAGGGGGCTCTGCGGAGATATTCACAGAAAATGTTTCGTCACAGAGGGCATAAATCATGTAGATCCTCTTAAGTCCCGGCCTGTCATACTTTTCAAGCATAGAAATTGAGTAGAAGATGTGCCTTGCATTGACTGCAAATGCCAGAAGGAATGCAGATAACGGATCAAACGGCGATAGCAGTATGCTTCCGGCCAGAAACTCAAGGGAGCCCGCGAAGACGGTCATGCACATCACCATGGGGTAAATGGCGGAAAAACCGAGGCTTCTCATGTAAACTCCATATGAAAAACCGAGCATCAGGAAGCCTGTCAGTATGGGTATTGTATGGGGAAAGGCCGCACGGAACGCGGCTTTTGTTTCTTTTTTCATGCAGGGATGATTTTATTCCCATCCCTTTTTTGATTCAACACTCAAAATGGAAGGAGCATCACAGTCCCTTCAGATCAACTACGTGAACAGAGCCTTCGGGAACAGTCTTCTTTTCCATAAAAGAAGCCATGTACCATGGAAGATACAGGATATCACCCTCGCGGGATACATTACCCATGCAGAATACCATTGCCTTTCTGTGCTTCCACTCAGCCACTCCCATGATCTTATCCAGTGCGCTATGGTTCTTATAGTCCTTTCCGGATTTTATCTCAACAAGGTCAACATCGCTTCCGTCCTGAAGAACGAAATCCAGTTCTCCAAACTTTCGGGAATCATAATAGTGGAGTGAATATCCGTTTGAAACAAACAGCTCTGCCATGACGTTTTCAAGAATGCTTCCCATATTCACGCTGACATCACCTTTAAGTATGCTGAACTGGATGTCATCCATTGAGTCTGCGGCAAGAAGTCCTGAATCACTCATGAAGAGCTTGAAAATGTTTCGTTTTTCATTAAGTACCAGATCACCGGTTGGTTCACTGACATTAAAGCAGGGAAGTGCCACCCCTGCATCCGTCAGCCAGTTGAAGCTGTCCTCATAACGCTCCATCCTTGCGGAAGACTTCAGGGATGCGAGAGTGAAGCGTCTGTTTTTATCGTTAAGCTGAGATGGTATGGAATCAAATATTGCCCTGATTTTGGGTCTGCTTCTGCCTTCTGCGTATTTGGAAATATCCAGGCGGTAAAGTTCAAGTATTTCCTTCTGTTTCTTCAGAACCAGACCGATATCATGAGTATCGACATAATTCTGAACGACCTCAGGCATACCACCGACAATGATGTACGTGCAAAACAGCTCAGTAATGACTGCATGAACATCATCATTTACCGGTAATTCATTGATATATGCACTTTTCACCAGATCAATGGTCTCTTTCTGCACGGAACATGCAAGCAGAAACTCCTCAAAATCCATGGGGTACAGATACAGAATTTCCTCAGATCCTACAGGATACGAACGTACGGGTCTGTTTTTTACTCCAAGCAGGGATCCCGTCTCAATATAATCAAAACGCCCGTCTTCAACCAGAAACTTTATGGCAGTTCTGGCATTCGGACACTCCTGTATTTCATCCAGAAGGATCAGCGTGGATCCTGGTGTCAGCGAAACGCTGGCATATGCAGTGTTCCCTTCAATAAGACTGTTGGCATCAAGACTTCTGTCAAAAATATCACATAGTTTCGGATTCTGAAGGAAATTCAGCTCCAGAAAGTTCTTATATTTTTTTTTGCGAATTCACGGACCAGGGTTGTTTTTCCAGTCTGCCTGGCACCCTGTATGCAAAGGGCTTTCTTTTTGCTTAATGAGTACCATTAATCAAGTTTTCAGTCGCCTTTCTGTACAGCATTTTATCCTCAAGTTATTAAGATTTATTAAATATATCATTACAAATGAATTAAGTATATATCTGCGACGTTTTTCAATAGTTTTTTCACTGGATTTGCGACGTTTTGCAGGGATAAAATGGGTATTTCTGCGACGTTTTTCTGCCTTTTTTCCAATTTTTATACAGCAGACAAAGATCCAGACTTACAGAAAAACATCAGTATATGACAATCAGGCTTTCTGCGCGATCTTAAATGAGAATCGATAAGAAAAATCGGGAGGAATGGATATTTTTAAACAGATATTTATATATTTGTATAAAATTAATCATTCGTTTTTAAAACTTGCATATACATTATTTTAACATCCATTATTATACTTAAACCCATGAAAAAGAAATCACGGATCAGACGTATGGTGAAGTACGTCATATTCTTCCTCATAGTGGCCGCATGCATCTACGGCCTGAATGCGTTCTTTGCCTCAAGGACAAGGCCCACATACACTCCCCCGATCACTCCGGTGACCGTCACAAAAGCTGAAAAAGGTTCTATAGAGAAAGAAATTAACTTCTCATCATACATCGAAGCCTCAGCGATGATACCTGTTGTTCCGTTCGTTAGCGGAACCATCGAGGAATATAACATAGAGGCCGGGGACAAGGTTGAAAAGGACCAGGTACTGGCAGTCATCGACAGGGATGCATACTATCAGCAGATGCTCCAGGCAAGAGCCCAGTACCTTGCATATGAAAGTGCATACACCAGGGTGAAGGAACTGAACTCGCTGGGAGCGGCAACCAGTCAGGATCTTGATAACGTGACTGCACAGCGTGATGCTGCGGCAGCCCAGCTGGAGCTTGCAAACCTTCAGCTCTCATACACGGAAGTAAAGGCTCCCGTGGCAGGTACCATCCTTCAGGCGCCTCAGGCAAAAGGTGACATCGCATCGGACAGGGCTCCTGTTGCCGTAATTGCGGATACTGATGACCTTGTTGTGAATGTCAACGTTCCGGAGAAGTATTATACCCTGCTGAACGAACGGAAGGATGCACTCACCTTCTCAGTCACAAGGGACAATGACGGTGCATCTTCCTCTGCAACCCTAGTCTCGATAGCACCTTACATCGATGCATCAACAAAAACCTTTAAGATAAAACTCCATGTCGATGATCCTTCACTTTTCACGCCCGGAATGTATGTGAAAACGAAAATCATCTATGAGAAAGCTGAGGACATCACGATCCTGAGTCAGAGTCTCAGAAAGAGTGACGGTTCCCTGTACGTACTTGAGGATGGAAAGGCAAAATATGTCAGGTTCACTCCTGAAATTGAGAACGACTATTATTTCCAGGTCCCCGATGGTTATGAAGACGCCGTCTTCATCGATGAAGGTCATAACAGCGTGCTGGACGGAGAGACTGTTGCCGTCATGGAGAAGTAAAAAGTGAAGATTGCAAGATATGCGGTAAAGCATCCCGTATACATCACGATGATACTGATCGCACTGGTTGCGTTCGGACTGTACTGCGTAATGGGACTGAACATGGAATTCGTTTCCAACATGAACGTTCCTCAGGCCTTCATCATCGCGGTATATCCCGGAG
>JBJEWN010000239.1:0-2856 GCA_051885075.1 Bullifex sp. | reverse complement strand
AAGTAAAGCGTGAAAAGACCGCATTCTGGTATCGCTGCAGATAAAAAAAGTGAGGCGTGAACCTCACTTTGCAAGCGCTTCCCTGATTGCCTTTGCAAGCTGATCAGGGCAGCTTGTCTGCTTGAAGCCGCATGTAGTTCCCTCTATGCGATCCGCAGTTTCCTTTGCATCCTGACCTTCCACAAGCTTTCCGATGCCCTTGAGGTTACCGTTGCAGCCTCCTGTGAACCTAACGTCGTGGAGTCTGCCTTCATCATCGATTGAGAATTCGATGAGCTGAGAGCATGTTCCGCGTGTTTTATATCTCACGTCCATGGTGTTTCTCCTTGGGTTTGAATTTAAGCGAGAAGGCCGCTTAAATCAAGCGGAAAAAGAAAACTTCATGGGTTAATCATGCCAAGTATTTGCATCAGGGAATTTTGCATGATTTGTATACAGGTTTAACATTTTGATGCAATAAAATGCATTCAGGGCAGTTGTACACAAATTACCAAGTGATTAATATATGTGGCGGATTATAAATGTAGAGGATAAAGTGGACACTATTCTTATTTCATTGGCGTTTGCTCTGATCGCCGGGCTTCTGATGTCCAGAGCCGCAAAACTTGTAAACCTTCCTGCCGTGACGGCATATCTCATTGCAGGGCTTCTCATCGGACCGTTCTGCCTTGGCAGACTTAACATTGACGGAATCGGCTTCACGAGCCTCGCAGAGGTCGGAAGTTTCGAAATAATCAGTCAGACCGCACTTGGATTCATTGCCTTTGCGATCGGTAACGAATTCAGGATCAGGGATCTGAAAGTAATGGGAAGGGCTGCGATTACCGTCGGAATCCTTCAGGCAGTCATTACGACCGCAGTTGTCGATCTGGCTCTCGTGACGCTTCATTTCATATTCCCTTCGGTGATTTCACTGTCATCAGCCATAACACTCGGCGCGATCGCTGCCGCAACTGCTCCTGCTGCCACTCTCATGGTAGTCCGCCAGTATAAGGCCGAAGGCCCCCTGACCAAACTCCTTCTTATGGTCGTCGCTATCGATGATGCAGTGGGACTTGTGCTTTTTTCCGTCTCATTCGGAATTGCTTCCGCACTGGAAACAGGTGCGATAAGCATCGTGTCAGTACTTGTTGAACCCATGCTTGAAATCGGCTGTTCCGCAGTTCTCGGCGTAATTGCCGGACTGCTTCTGAACTGGCTGGAGGTTTACTTCCATTCCAGAAGCAAGCGTCTTGCCCTGGCAGTTGCTTTCGTGCTTCTGACAGTCGGATTCAGCAGCAAGACCTTCAGTATCGGAGGTGTCCATGTAGGATTCTCCCTCCTTCTTGTGTGCATGATTACCGGAACCGTATTCTGCAACATATGTGAGACCAGTGAGGAGCTCATGGCCAGAGTGGAGAGATGGACTGCTCCCCTTAACATGCTTTTCTTCATTTTAAGCGGTGCAGAGCTTAATCTGACTGTCCTTTCCAATCCACTGGTCATAATGATCGGCGTGATCTACATCATATTCCGCTCCGCAGGCAAATTCGGAGGCTCATACATCAGCTGCACTATGGAGCATACTTCAAAGGAAATCAGGACACATCTGGGAATCACACTGCTTCCACAGGCAGGTGTTGCACTCGGTATGGCGCTTACCGCTGCCAATCTCTCTGATGGGGCAATGGTCAGAAGTGTTGTGCTTTTCAGCGTGCTCATTTACGAGCTGGTAGGTCCTACCCTCACGAAATGGTCTCTTACCCAGGCCGGTGAAATCAAACCTGAGGGCCGAAAGAGCAGCCGAGAGGTCAATCAGCCTGACAGTAAACCCGCAGTCACGCTCAAATAGCGTACAAACAGCGTCCCATACACTGCTTGAAGTGTCCGGGACGCTTTTTTTTGCCTTCTGAACCTCAATTTAACTTCCCTGAACAAAAAGAAATAAAAAAGAAAAAAGCTTGTTGACAAAGATCGGGGAAAGTAATATATTGCTTAAAGTGTCCGCACTACGGGCTTTTCCGGTGTGCGAATTTGAGAGCCAAACCGACTGCACGATCGTGGCAGTGACAACGGTGGTTCCGGAAGCAGGTTTTTGATAACTTAAACGAATGTCGGCCGTGACATGATTCGCAGTCGACCTCTGGATCCCCTTTTGTTCGCCTCGATAACGCGATCAGTTTGTAACTCTGAAATCAGTAAAGGCTTGGGCCTTTATGACAATATTTTGATTTTGTGACATTAAGTCACAAGGAGGAACTGATGGCAAAGGAAAAATTCGAGAGAACCAAGCCACACGTAAACGTAGGTACTATTGGTCACGTTGACCATGGTAAGACCACACTCACAGCTGCTATCACATCACACTGTGCTAGACTCTTCGGTGATAAGGCTCTTGCTTACGATGCAATCGATAACGCACCGGAAGAAAAAGCTAGAGGTATCACCATCAACACCAGACACGTTGAGTATCAGTCAAAGAACCGCCACTATGCACACGTTGACTGCCCGGGCCACGCTGACTATGTCAAGAACATGATCACCGGTGCCGCTCAGATGGATGGTGCCATCATCGTAGTTGCTGCAACTGACGGTGCAATGGCTCAGACAAAGGAGCACATCCTCCTCGCAAGACAGGTTGGTGTACCCTGTATCATCGTTTTCATCAACAAGTGCGATCAGGTTGATGATCCCGAACTCATCGACCTCGTAGAAGAAGAGATGAGAGACCTTCTCAATGAGTATGGTTTCGACGGCGCTAACTGCCCTGTCATCAGAGGATCCGCTTACCAGGCAATGGTCAACCCCGATGATCCCGCAGCTACAAAGTGCATCGACGAGCTCCTCGACGCAATGGATTCCTACATCCCGCTTCCT
>JBJEWN010000238.1:0-2859 GCA_051885075.1 Bullifex sp. | reverse complement strand
ACGTCCGGATCCGTGAGGGGCTAGCACCGTGAGGTGCCTAGTCTACTCGATCTTGAGAACATCGTGAGGGAGGAGGACCCGAAAGCGTTCATGTTCATAAATGATGCCTATCAGGTGCTGGGCAACGGTTTCATGCCGTTAAACAAAGTTGCCGAGGAAAAGTGAGAGAACCACGGTTATGACCCCTGTGAAGGTGAGGGCCACGGAGGAAACGGCTCCCTGTACTTCACCCATCGTGACGGCCCTGCTCGTTCCTATCGCATGGGAGCAGGTGCCGGTGGCAACTCCCTGAACCACGGGATCCGTGATCCTGAAAAGTTTGATAAGCACTGGAGCAAGAATGTTGCCTGCAACTCCCGTTATTATGACGCAGAGCACTGTCACGGCCTGAATCCCGCCGAGCGAGCCGCTGACGGCCAGTGCCATCGGTGTCGTTATGCTTTTGGGAAGGATTGATGCGGTTATGACGCTGTCAAGAGAGAAGAGACGGCAGAGCAGGTATACCGATAAAAGGGAGGCGACTGACCCCGCAAGCGTCCCGGCAAAGATCGGAAGAAAGTTGTTCTTTATCAGTTCACGCTGTCTGTATATGGTGAGTGCCAGGATTGCGGTGGCAGGGGAGAGGAACATGTTAATGATGTCTCCTCCTTCATTGTACCAGCTTAACGGTATGTCGAATACGATGAGGAATGAAATTATGATCACATAGCTGATGAGCAGGGGATTCGCGATGGCTGATTTCGTCTTCTCATTGATCAGCATCCCGATCCTGAATGATATCACAGAGATGACGATCCCGAAGAAGGGATTTGAAAATATTGCTTCCTTCATTACCTTTCTCCCTTAATCCTCATGACAAGCTTTACCGTAAATGCAGTCACCAGAAAGACAATTACCGTTGAGAGCACGGAAATGACCAGTACCGGGAGCCAGATGCTTCCCAGCAGTGAAAAATGCTCCAGCATCTTCACGCCCGCAGGCACGAAGAAGAATGCCATCGTCTTCAGAAGCCAGTTGCCGGCATCCTTTATGCTCTCTTCCTTAACAAGTCCCGTAAGCAGGAGGATCAGCAGTACCGCAAGTGCAAGCACTGCGGCAGGAACCGGAAACGGGATAATAAGTGAAAGCACTTCTCCCGCAAGGCAGGAGAAAAATATTACCGAAAGCTCAATGAGTATCTTCATGCCCTGTGGCATATCACAAAGGCGTCATCACTGCAAGGCATTAAAGTTCTGAAAAATCATCACGGCCCCGGTAATGCCCACAAAAACATATACAGCTTTTGCCAGCGTTTCCGTCTTTATCCGCTTCAGGACCCAGATGCCGGACAGCGTTCCGGAAAACACTGCCACCGCCCCTTCCGCAAAGAGCGGAAGGTACGACGATGAGTGTGTCCCCATTCTAAGACGTACCGACAGATTTATGATGTTGCATATCGTGAACAGAGTCTGAATCGTTGCAGTGTACTCTGTCTTGTCTCCGATGGCAGGCATCAGGTAAAGTCCTGCCGGAGGACCTCCGATACCGAAAAGCCCGCTTCCGGCTCCGCTGATGATTCCCATGATAACACCGGTACTCTTCTTCGGTGTGATCTTCACCCTGGACGAGAAGAACAGGAACCAGAAAGACAGTAGGATGAGCGCCGCGCCGAGCAGGATCCTTATTTCCGCGGAGCCGACTGAAAAGGAAAATGCAGTGAAGAGAACGCCTGCGCATGCTGCAGGGATGAGCAGTGGGATGAGCACATCCCATCTTATGTGCTTCCTGAAGCGCAACGTCAGGTACAGCGTGCTGAAAAGCGCCGTACCCTGGGTGAGGGCCAGCGCTTCGGAATATGGAAAGAGATACGGAAGCACCATCATCGCACAGAGCGGAAAGCCGAATCCGATTCCCGTCTGAAGCGCGATGGCAATGAAGCATGTCGTGAAGAATATCAGGTGCCCTGCAAATGTCATGGCACCATGATAGCATACATTTTTCTCAGTGTATCTTCTTAGTCTGGATGTGTGCCAGGAATTCCTTGTACCTGTTTTCCGCCTTTTCATCGGGTTCGTACTCGACAAGCGGGTAGTTCTGCATGACGAAGTCGATGTCCTTGTCCCCGCGCCCTGAGAGATTGACGAGGATGACATCATCCTTTTTCATCGTCTGGGCAAGCTTTACGGCATAGGCCACGGCATGGCTTGATTCAAGTGCCGGAATTATGCCTTCCATGCGTGAAAGGGCGTAGAACGCTTCAACTGCTTCCCTGTCGGTCGCGCACTGATACGACACGCGTCCGATGGAGTGAAGGTAACTGTGCTGGGGACCGACTCCGGGGTAATCCAGACCTGACGCGATCGAGTAGACCGGAAGGGGTTCACCCTTCTCATCCTGGATCACGAGGGACTTAAAGCCGTGCAGGATTCCTTCCTTTCCCTTTGTGATCGTGGCTGCATGGTTTGGTGTGTCAAGACCCATTCCCGCGGGCTCGACACCGTAGAGCCTGACATCCTCATCTTCAAGGAATGCGGAGAATATTCCCATTGCATTGGAGCCGCCGCCGACACATGCGACGACCGCATCGGGAAGGGAACCCGTCATTTCCTTTATCTGCTCCCTTGCCTCGCGGCCGATCACTGACTGGAAGTCGCGGACCATCATCGGGAACGGGTGGGGGCCGACGACCGAACCGATGCAGTAAATCTGGTTCACGGGATCCTGAAGATAAGCCCTGAATGCTTCATCAACGGCATCCTTAAGTGAGCGTGTTCCCGACTTAACGGGAATGACCTTTGCTCCGAGCACTTTCATCCTCAGAACATTCGGAGCTTCCTTCATGACGTCTATCTCGCCCATGTAGATGTCACATTCAAGACC
>JBJEWN010000237.1:0-2860 GCA_051885075.1 Bullifex sp. | reverse complement strand
CATTCACGGCTCCGCATCCGCGGCAGAGCGCATCAATGAATTGGTAAATATATACAGTCCCGACGGAATTCTCCTCCTCGGAGACCTTCTTTATCATGGTCCGAGAAACGATCTTCCATCAGCTTACGCTCCGAAAAAGGTCATTCCGCTGCTGAATTCACTTTCCGGCATGATAATGGCTGTCCGGGGAAACTGCGAGGCTGAAGTTGACCAGATGGTCCTCTCATTCCCGTGCATGAGCACTTATTCGGAAGTTTTCGCTGACGGTCTTAAGCTTACCCTTACGCATGGACATATATATAATGAAGAAGCTCCCGTTCCGGGAGCCTCCGTCATGCTTTACGGTCACACCCATATTCCTGTGTGCCATGAAAGAAACGGTGTGTTTTTCTTCAATCCGGGATCAGCATCCATTCCCAAGGGAGGCTTTGCTCCTTCCTTCGGGCTTTACGAAAACAGGGTGTTCTCCGTTCTGGATCTTAATAGCCTTGATGTTCTAATGACTTCTGAACTCTGAAGTCAAGATCGACAACGACGTTCTCACCTTCCTGCCTGATCGTGGCCTTTCCGCCGTGGAGTCTCATGATCTGGCCTGCGATCGGGAGTCCCAGGCCTGCACCTCCTTCATGGCGGGAAATGTCACCTCTTGACCACGGCTCGAAGAAGTCGGGAAGCGGATCGGGGAGACACCCGCGGTTTGAGACCCTGATAACGCCGTCAGAGACCTTAATCGTCACCTTTCCGCCCTTTGCCTGCACTGCGTTGCTAAGAACTTCCGTCAGTGCCCTGGATGCAAGCGTGTAATCGAGGATGAGTTTATCACCGTCCTTCACATGGACGTCGAACACGGAGCTGTCGGCAAACGTGCTGACCACGCTGTCAAGGAAATCAAAGGCATCGGTTTCCTTCTTATCGGCAGTGCAGTCAGGTGAAAGAAGATATGCGTAGTACTTGATCGCGCTGATCCTTCCCGTAAGGTCATCACACTCCTTCTTCATCTGCTTAAGCAGGTCCTGTGACAGGGGGAAGATACCGTCCATCGAGGCATCAAGCAGCATGTTCAGGCTGGCAAGCGGTGTGTTGAGATCATGGGAAAGGGAACGTATCCACTCCTTACGGGATGCCTGATGGCGCTCGAGGTTCTGTCCGAGTTCACCGATCGAGGCCGCAATGTCCTGGAGCTCACTGCTCTTCTGCACGCCGAGTGTGATGTCAAAATCATTGTGGGACAGCTTCTGCAGCGCTCCCCTTATTTCCTTAATCGACCTTTCATTCCGTCTGGAAATCACATATGAAGCAACAAGGGCGAAAATGAGTGCTATCGGTATGAACACCACAAGCACGAGCATGGATGTGTCAATGATATACCTTGTGGGGCCATAGGTTCTGGCAGTCATTACCAGAATATCATAGTAGCCCCTGATCACGCCGTTGGCCCTTACTACCACGGTTGCGGCAATGTCCCGTGGCATTATCTCATTGGGAACCGTGAAAGTCTGACGTTCCCTCTTGACATCCTCGCTGACGTGGAACTCGGTTGTTCCGTCCCAGTTGAAATCCATGTTGAATTCATACACATCCACATCGGTTGTTATCTGCTTGGTGGATGTGTTTCCGCCTGTGGTGTACATGCGCACCTTCAGCTCAGTATTGATAAGCGTCGGATCCTCCACGCTTCCCCTGACCCTCTGTCCATTGGGAAGGACTCCGTAAAGAATCTGGAAAAGGCCTTCAGAGTCACGGAAGATAAGACCCGAAATCCTTTCGTTTGCCTTATCAAGGATCTTGTTGATCATGAGGTCGGGAGTGGGATTTTCCACAGCGGCCATCTCTTCCTCAATGGAACGGATATATTCCTCAGCCACATAGGTGGGCCAGGAATTCATCGCATGCTTTGCAGACCAGTATGAAAAAAGCAGCTGCAGGGCGATTATCCCGGCGGCAAGGGCAAAGATCGAGATGAAAAGCCTTATGAAGTGGTGTCTGAATCTTCCCTTCAGCATCTAGGCCTTCTTTCCTATGAAGCGGTAACCGTAACCCCTGACGGTTTCGATCCAGTTTCCGTTCTTAAGCTTTGCCCTGATATTCTTTATATGGGTATCGACCACCCTCTCATAGGACTCGAAGGAATAATCGAAACACTCTTCCAGAATCTGGGAACGGGTGATCAGGACGCCTGCATTCCCGGCAAGGTAGGAAACTATCCTCCATTCCGCTGCAGTCAGGGAAACATCCTCATCATCAACTTTCAGCTGGTGCTGAAGGGAATCGATCTTAAGCGTGTGTCCTTCATCGGTGAAGACAGCCTCATCGACACGGCTCTCGCCTGCCTGATCAACCCTTCTGAAGAGTGCGGCAACCCTGAGAACCAGTTCTTTTGGCGAGAAAGGCTTCGTGATATAATCATCACAGCCGAGCTCGAAACCGAGGATGCGGTCCGATTCGTCGACACGTGCGGTCATGAATATTATCGGAAGACGGGGATATGTCTTCCTGAGTTCCTTGATGAACATGAAACCGTCTCCGTCAGGGAGCATTACATCCTGTATGATCAGGTCAGGGAGCTTATCCTCAACCGCACGCTTCGCGTCCGCGATCAGGGGGAAACCCTTGGCTTCATAACCGCTGAGCTCAAGGTACTGAACGACTCCGCTCCTGATCACATCGTGATCCTCAACAACATAAATCCGTTTCATGTTCTTATTTATAATTTGTACTTTCGCGTTATGGCAAGGTGAACGCATTCAACTCCATAGAAAAAACAAGTTATGACCTTACTTTCCTCACACCCATGAACCTGTAGCCATAGCCCCTGACCGTTTCGATCCACCCTGTTCCGGTGGCACCGAGCTTAGCCCTG
>JBJEWN010000236.1:0-2865 GCA_051885075.1 Bullifex sp. | reverse complement strand
GTCCCGTCGTTGCCGGGGACTATGATGAAGTGATGTCGATACTTGACTATACTGACGGAAATCAGCTTGCCATGCATCCGGCCGCTGACAGTGAACGCCGCACCGGGAATGTTTCCCTTCTGATCTGTGACGTGAAGACAAAGTCACTGATAAACAGGGAACATTACGTTCTTGCAAAACTCCGCCAGGCCTGTGCACGGGGCGGATTTGAATACTATTATCAGCCCGTGTACCGTGTTACGGGAGAATTCTCAGGATTTGCGGAGTGCCTGCTGAGACTCCGCGATGATGATCATGGGGTGTACATATCCCCGTATGAATTCATTCCCATTGCGGAGAAATACGGCCTTATCGGTATAATAGGTGATTATGTTCTGGGTGCATCTTGCGCCCTGGTCCGTAAGTTCATTGACAGCGGCATGACGCCTCCCGTGCTGAGTGTCAACTTCTCGGCGCGTCAGTTCTACGATGTCACCATGCCTGAGAATGTCATGAAATGCATCAGACAGCATGACATACCTGCCTCATGCATAAAAATAGAGATAACCGAAAGCTATCTCATAACCAACTATGACCAGGTGAGAGAGATAATGGATGAGCTTGTAGGGCAGGGTGTTGGATTTTTCCTTGACGACTTCGGTTCCGGTTTTTCCAATATTCCCCGCTACATCAATCTGCCGTTTGAGTGCATCAAATATGATCACAGTCTTCTTAAGAGCAGTGAAACCAATCCTAAGACTGACAGACTGCTTAAGGCCATGACACCGAACTTCATTTCACTTGGTTACAAAATCGTCTTCGAGGGAGTGGAGAAGGAGGACAATCTGTCCTACGTATCATCATTCGGGGATGTGTACGTACAGGGGTACTACTTCAGCTATGCGGTTCCCGAGAAGCGTTTCTGCGCGATGCTCGGGCTTGAGTGCTGAGTTTTTTCCTTTCCGTCATTATTACTGTTATGGCAATAAGGAGGGCGAAAAGACCGGTAAGGGTGTTGGATATCATCATTGTGTAGCCTACGGCTTCGGCCCCTGTGTCCGTCATGTTCGTAAAGTACCAGATGACCGGGATACGGAATACGAATATCCTGAATATGTTTATGAGCAGGACTGCCCTTGTCCTGGCAAAACCAAGCAGCAGAGCCTGGGATGCATAGCAGAAGGAAAGGCAGAAACATCCCAGAATCTCATGACGGAATATCATGATGATCATGCTCTGAAATTCCGGCGAATAGCCACCCCTTCCGACAGAAAAGACATGGCTTATCGGTTCCATCAGGAAGAGGTAGAGGAAGTTTCCGGCACATCCTATCAGAAACTGAATGCACGTGAATTTCACGAATATCCTCACGGCCCTTGGGAAGAGTCCTGCTCCCATGTTCTGACTGATGAGGGATGTGCCTCCGTCCTGGTATCCGGTCTGAAGGCCGGTAAGAAGTCCTGACATGTTGTTCGAAATACCTGCGGCCCCTACCACTGTTTCACCGTATGATGCGCTCATGTTGTTGACAAGGGCCTTTCCGAATGAGAATGACATTTTTTCAATGATCGTGGGGATTGCAAGCCTGACCAGCGGGCCGATGGATGACCATCCGAGTGATGCTTCCTTCAGGGAAAATGTGAAGGCATCATTACCGTGGGTAAGCTTTCTGATACCGAATGTGAACAGTGACAGATAACTTACTGCTGTCGCAAAGGCTATCATTGTGATACCTGCCCTGAAAACATAGATGAAAAGGGCCGTTAGGGTAAGTTTGACCATTATTACCATGATGTTGAGCCTGAGGATGAGCTTTGTGTTCCCGCGTGCCTTTTCAACTGCGATGTATACGCTGTTGAAGAAGTTTATGACTACCCCTGCGATCACGATTGAAAAGTATCTGCTTCCTTCTTCAATGAAGAGCTGCGGTGTTCCGGTCAGTTTCAGGATGAAAGGTGTGAAAGGCAGAAGGCAGATGATCAGTGCGGATATTACCATGCACAGCAGCACAAGGCCTGACAGTTCTTTTCTTACCCTGTCAAAGTCACCTTTGCCGTAGAACGATGCTATCCTGATTCCCCCTGCAACGGAAAGTCCTCCTCCGATTGCGGATACGATGTGCTGGAGCTGCACGAGGTAAGCGACGGTGGATACAGCCTCGGCACTGATGTAAGACGCCATGACGGTATCGAGAATGTTGAAGAGCTGTGTCACGAACTGATGTACCGCAAGAGGGGTGCATACGCTGATGATGAGCTTTGTCAGTCGGGGAGTGGTAAGGGTATAATGCCTGAAGGCTTCATCCCTGCTGCTTATTTCTGCCATGTGTGGGATGATAGCTCAACACAGGCCTGATATTGAAGTGAATCTATGTATTGTCATAAAAGAAATTGGAATCATCCCGGTTGACCATTGTCCCTCTCTGTGTTAGATTATCTCTTGCCTCTTTAACCGCCCTGTAAGAGCGGTTCATATCAAGTCCATAGGGAGGAACCATGAGAAATTATGAGTTCACCGTCATCTTCGACGCAAATGACGAGAAGATGAATGCAGGCCTCAAGTTCGTACTTGATGCTTTCGCAAAAGCTGGTGTCGAGATCACCAAGCAGGAAGATCTGGGAGTAAGAACACTCGCTTATCTTATCAACAAGCAGGATAAAGGACACTATGTGTACTTTGAGCTTTCTGCTGATCCAACCAAAATCGCAGGTCTTTCACACGATTTTCAGCTCAGCACACTGGTAATGAAGTACCTGTTCGTCAATCCGGAGAAATAATCCGGATCAAAGGGAGTACCAATGGCAGGAGATCTTAATGTCGTAACCCTGGTGGGAAGACTCACAAGGGACAGCGAAATCCGTTATTCACAGAGAGGGGAAGCAGTCG
>JBJEWN010000235.1:0-2888 GCA_051885075.1 Bullifex sp. | reverse complement strand
TCTTGTCGTTTCAGTCTTACCCTGCCACTGAGCCAGCTGTCCGCGTCCGTAAGAGCGGTATGCTTCAGCTATCTGGTTACGTTCCTTGATCATCCTGGTGTAGACGCTTTCAGTGAGGTCATCGGAGTACCTTATCTGACGGATGATGATATCCTGAAGCGTTATGCCGTATGCAGTCGTGAATGCAGATGCCTGTTCAAGTATTCTGTTCGACAGACCTTCACGTCCGATTTTGATGGACTCCTGTGCCGTGGCTGTCGCTGTGAGATTCCTGAGGGTCTCCGCATCCTCAGTGTTCTCCAGTGATACATCCTCCTCGACCGTGATCTGGTTGATCTTGTTTGTGCTTCTTACTGCCTCGTTGAGGTAGTTTTCACTTATTACCGTCCTGATTGTGGAGTCGATGACGTCGTTGAGTCTTCCAAGTCCTGATTCTATGGTGCCGACGGTTTCATAGAAAAGGGCAACATCGCTGATGTACCATCTTGCTGTCGCGTCGACCCAGATGAACTGGTTTTCCTTTGTGGGGATTCTCTGTGCATCTCCGTCCCAGCTTAAAAGCTTTTTGGGATATTTTGTTACCGTATCAACAACAGGCATCTTGAATTTCAGTCCTGAAGTGGTCTGTGTATCAACAATCTTGCCGAATCTCGTGACGATTGACTGTTCACCTTCACTGAGGATGTAGAACGGTCCGAGCAGCAGGAAAATGACAAGCAGTACGGAAAGGACCACAAGTGTGGTTACAAGTTTTTTCATAGTGCGCTGCCTCCCACGTTCCTGAATGGCAGGAACTGATCAAGGTTCCTGTCAATGAGTGTGATGTCCTCATTTTTCAGCACTTCATCCATTGTCTCGATGTAGAGACGGGTGGATGTGATGTCGGGACTCTCCTGATATGCTTCAAGCATTGCATTGAATCTTGCCGCATCACCGGTTGCTGTGTTGACACGTTCCGCAGCATAACCCTGGGCCTGAAGGATGAGCTTGCTGGATTCACCCTGTGCTGCCGGGATTTCCTGGTTGTAGTGCTGCTTGCCTTCATTGATGTAACGGTTCATGTCCTGAATTGCCTTGTTGACATCCTCAAAAGCATCCTGAACATCACCTTCGGGAGGAACGATGTTCTGAAGCTTTACGGTCACGATCTGGATGCCGAAGTCATAGCGGTCGAAGATCTCCTGCATGTTCTGCTGGGCCTCGATTTCGATCTGGGTTCTCAGGTTCGTCATGACGGACAGTATTGGGAGATCGCCGACAAGTGCATTCATTACCGACTGGGAAATGTCCCTTATCGTTGTTTCCCTGTTTTCAACATTGAAAAGCCATGCTCTTGGATCATTGATCTTGTACTGAACGATCCATTCAACATCGACAATGTTGAGATCTCCTGTGAGCATTGTCGATTCACTCTTGTAGCTTGATGCTCCCTTAAGCCCGGTACCTGTCCTGTCATTTGCCCTGTAGCCGAAGGTAAGTGTCTGGACAACCTGTGTGGGAACGATGTGCACGGTATCGATACCGAACGGTATCTTTGTCTGCAGTCCCGGACCGACTGTCCTGCTGTATTTCCCGAGCCTGAGGACGACTGCCTGCTCGGTCTGATCAACCACGAAGAAACTGCTCGCCGCTGCCGCCACGATAAGGACGATGATGAGCGCGACCACTATGATCTTCGGGGAGAGTGAAGAGCCGCGTCGTGCGGGTCTCACAACTTTTTCTTCTCCTTCCAATTTTCTCTCCTTTCAAAGATATACGGTAAAGGTATTCCAAAGAGGAACTCTAGGCAAGGAGGAAAACCAAAAAGTTTGGTCATTACCTTGCACAAAAGAGGGTAAAACCTTATTCTGATAGGAGTTTTTCAAAAAGGTGGTTTTATGAAGAAAAGACTCATCACTTCCGCACTTCCTTATGTGAACAACATCCCTCATCTCGGAAACCTCACTCAGGTCCTTTCCGCTGATGTGTTTGCCCGTTTCTGCCGTCTCAGAGGTTATGAGACACTGTATATCTGCGGTACCGATGAATACGGCACTGCCAGTGAGACCAGGGCGCTGAAGGAGGGTGTCACTCCCAGGGAACTCTGCGATCATTATCATGCAATACACCGTGATATCTATAAATGGTTCAATGTTTCATTCGACTATTTCGGACGCACGAGTACCGAAAAGCAGACTGAAATAGTACAGGCAATCTTCCGTGAGGTTGATGCGCACGGCTACATCACCGAACGTGAGATAGAGCAGCTTTACTGCCCCAAGTGCGGCCGTTTCCTTGCCGACCGCTTTGTTGAGGGTAAGTGTCCTCACTGCGGCAGTGAGGGGGCACGCGGTGACCAGTGCGATGCCTGTCAGACCCTGCTTGAGCCTACTGAACTTATCGAGCCGCACTGTTCGGTGTGCGGAACCACTCCTGAGGTCAGAAAGACAAAGCATCTCTACATCGATCTGCCCAAGGCCCTTCCGCTTCTGAAGGAGTGGATGGAAAAGGCAAGCGTGGACGGCTTCTGGGCAAAGAATGCAATCCAGCTCACGAACTCCTGGATCCGGGACGGACTCAGGGAGCGCTGTATCACCCGTGATCTTAAGTGGGGTATTCCAGTTCCCAAACCCGGTTATGAGAATAAGGTTTTCTATGTCTGGTTCGATGCCCCCATCGGTTACATCTCGATCACTGCCAATTACACTGACGACTGGAAGCGGTGGTGGCAGTCACCTGAGGATACCGAGCTTTTCCAGTTCATCGGAAAGGACAACATCCCGTTCCATACCGTAATATTCCCATCCTCCCTCCTTGCCACAGGTGAGAAGTGGACGATGCTTCACCATATGTCCTCCACGGAGTATCTTAACTATGAGGGAGGAAAGTTCAGCAAGTCCCTTGGAATC
>JBJEWN010000234.1:0-2910 GCA_051885075.1 Bullifex sp. | reverse complement strand
GCGCTTCACGGCTCAATGAGGGTGAAGGGGATCGGTGCAGCCGAAGGTGACATACTGAAGCGGGTCAGGACCATATGCCCGGATATTCCCATAGTGGTTTCCCTTGACATGCATGCAACAATGACAGCGGAGATGCTTGAAAACGCAGATGCCTTCATTGGTTATAAGTGTGCACCCCATACCGATGCCTATGATACGGGATGTGCTGCAGCACGTCTGCTTCTTAAGCTTCTTTCCGGCACTGAATGCCAAATGAGTGCCGTAAGGATTCCCTTCCTGATCGCAGGGGAAAAGAGTGAAACTTCCACCGAGCCGATGAAAAGCGTGATGGAAATGGTCAGGAAGTGTGAAAAGAAAGAGGGGATACTTTCAGCCTCGATGCTTATGGGCTTTCCCTGGGCCGATACTGAAGATGCAGGAGTCACGTCCCTGGTAATATCCTCTGTCTCAAAGGACAATGCTTTACGGCACGCGCTGAAGAATGCTGAGTATCTCTGGTCAAGAAGAGGTGACTTCAGATTCTGTACCGAAGCACTGTCTCCTGAAGAATCGCTTGAAAAAGCGAAGAAATACATAACTGAAGGGAGAACTCCCGTCATTCTCTCCGACAGCGGGGACAACCCCACTGCAGGAGCATCCGGGGATGTCACATCCTTCCTACGCCTGATGCTGAATGATGACACAATATCACACCTTGACCCTCCTGCGGTTTATCAGGCTGTGTATGATCCTGAAACAGCGGCAGAGTGCTTTAAAGCCGGTGTCGGAAAAAGAATAAAAGGAAGACTGGGAGGTAAGGTCGACCCCTCTGTTTCCACCCCGATAGAGTTTGAAGGAACCGTTGCCGCCCTCTGTGATTCATATGGTGAGACACATTCCGGAACAGCACTGATAAAGACCTGCGGAATTGACGTGATCGTCACGGAGGACCACATAGGCTGTTATGAGCCTGAGATGATGGAATGCCTTGGCATCAATCCGGAAGATGCCCTTGTGATAACGGTCAAACTGGGATATCTTGAACCGGAACTGAAAGAGCTTGCTTCACAATCAATTCTTGTTCTGACTGAAGGGGCCACATATGAAGTTCTGGAGAAGGTGAAATATGAGAAGGTAAAGCGTCCCATCTATCCCCTGGATAAGGACTTTGATTCAGTTACTGAGGTACTTTTATGAGAAAAGAAGATGTCTGTCCGCTTTCCCCGTACTGCGGAGGCTGTACATATGCAATCCTGCCTTATGAGGAGGAGCTTAAGGAAAAGACAAGGGTCGCGTGCCGCTGCCTCAAAGGTTTCGGTCCCGTTGCCACGATAATCGGGTCTGAAGAGAAACGCTACAGGGATAAGGTTCAGGCCGTCGTCGGATATGATCATAAGGGTGTGATCGCAACGGGAATGTACAGGAAAAACTCCCACCGTCTCATTGCGGTAAAGGACTGCATGCTGGAGTTTGACGGGGCATCCGGTATCCTCAGATCCATCAGGAAACTGATGAAAACCTATGGGATCACTCCTTTTGATGAGGACAGGAAGACAGGAGAGCTCCGCCATGTTCTTCTGAGGAGGGGACATGTCTCAGGAGAAGTGCTTGTCCTTCTCATCTTCGGATGTGAAACACTTCCTCCGCTTGCGGAATTCACCAATGCCCTGAAGCAGATGCATCCTGAAGTGAGGACCATAACCGCGCAGGTCAACAGAAGGGAAGATTCAATGGTCACGGACCAGAGTTCTCCCGTAAAAGTCCTTTACGGTAAGGGATACATTGATGATGAACTCCTTGGAATGAAGATCCGTCTTTCCCCGCTTTCTTTTTACCAGATCAATGCAAAGCAGACCGAAGTGCTCTATAAAACAGCCATCAGGATGGCCCGCCTGACAGGAAAGGAAAGAGTCCTTGATGCATACTCCGGAACGGGAACGATCGGACTTGCCGCTTCCCTTAAGGCTAAGGAAGTGGTATGCGTTGAACTCAATCCCAATGCGGTTGCCGATGCAAAGGTCAATGCTGAACTCAACGGACGTGACAACATTACCTTCGTAACCGGAGATGCTTCCGTATACTGCAAGGAAGCCGCAAAGCGTAAGGAGCACTTCGACACTGTCTTCCTCGATCCTCCCCGTGCAGGATCGGATGAAAGGTTCCTTTCATCCCTCATAAAGCTCGGACCTGAAAGCATAATCTACATCTCATGCGATCCCCATACCCAGAACAGGGACATCAAATACCTTCTTAAGTATGGCCCATACAAAGTCTATGGTTCACAGCCCATAGACATGTTTCCAAGGACAGAACACGTCGAGACGGTAGTTTTGCTGCAAAGAAAGGAACAGTAAGGGGAAGATAATTCCTTTGGAAATGGGCTTGAAACTGAATTTCTGCGTAAGTGGAAACAAATCGCCGCAGATCAATATGGTCGTGAAAAGCAGAAGCGATGAACATCCGTATTGTGAAATTCCCGGACAGGATGAATTTAATAACATTTAACAGATATTCCATGCAGTATATAATGACAATGTATTGACGATAGCCGAATATTTGAGTATGTCATACTTGAATGGAGGTGTTCAGAATGGCAACAACAAATTTGAATATCAGAACAGATAAGGACATCAAAGATCATGCAGAAGAGATTTTTAACGAACTCGGTCTGAACATGACTACTGCCATAAATATGTTTCTTAGAACTGCTATCCGCGTACATGGAATCCCTTTTGAACTGATATTGGATGTACCGAATGAAACAACAGAAGCTGCCATTGCTGAAGGCAGAAAGCTGATGGATGATCCTTCTGCTCCGAGGTATTCCAGTATGGATGCACTTAAGGCGGCTCTGGAAGCATGAAGTATGATGTTCAGTTTACATAAAGTAGCAAGAAAGCTTGCGTCCCTTTAGGGCGGATGATGAATTGC
>JBJEWN010000233.1:0-2913 GCA_051885075.1 Bullifex sp. | reverse complement strand
CCATGGTTGTGGCAAAATCATCGCTCTGCATGGCTGTTTCAACAGTCTTCATTTTTTCGCCGGGTTCAAGCTCAACAACCTGACCTGAACCAAGTGTGACAGGTTCACTGTCGGCAACCATCGTTTCAACCTGATTGGAATCAGCGGAAATACTACCTGCAATCCTTTCCTTAAAGGAAGGAATCTCTTCGGGTGCTTCGGTTTCATCTTTCTCGATGGCAACGGAGAAAAGTGACTGAATGATTGCCTTCGTAAGATGAACTTCCTTCAGTTTATCCGTCTGAAGAACATCATCCCTGAGGGGTGTAAGAAGAGGGACACCACGTACCATACCTGCTTCAGGAAGGTCAATCGTAATCAGGTCGAAATCCATCCGGCCTGTCTTTGTATTATATTTGTTGACCTTCCTGTAAGACATGGTGTCTTCAAGATTCGTGCCTGTTTCAAGAATTGAATAACCTGTTTCCTTACCTGCCTCATTGAAGTAGACACCGCCGATCATTGTCTTAGTATCCGCCATCGACCCGGGGTTTGAAACAAGCCTACCGTTGATAAGCTGGATATATGGGACAACCTTACCCTTTCTCTTATGGAAACCGATGTGAAGCAGGACATCACCGGAAATGAAAATCATCCTCAGTGCCTTTCTCTGCAACTGAAGGATAGTGTCCTTTCCGCTCCAGTCAATTGAAGGATCGTTGCAAAGCAGTCTGTATAAAGACTCAGCCTGTGCTGAAAATTTCCTACCCTGTTCTTTCGTCCACCCGAGATATGTAACATCAGGTGCGGACATGGGTGTAAGACCTTTTCCGATAACCTTATTAACAAGCTTATTTACAATAATGTGTCCTACAATGTTTTCAAAGTAGAGACCGGATGCGACATTCTGGGATGATTCCTGATCACCCGTGTATCCGAAATTTGGATTCTTCGGAAGATATGGATTGTAATTCTCCGTCAGCTTATACCTTGCTGTAGGTCTGTATGCGGTTCCCATCAGAAGTGTACTCCTGCCCTGAAGACTGACGATCCGCCTCCACAGCGGATAAGTTTTTCAAGCTGTCTGATTTCTTTCTTTTTTCTATCTATGGCATCAAGAAGATCACGAAAGGATACATTAGTGACACGACGGGAGGCCTGCCCATCGGCAGTCTCCCATGCCTGGGCAACAAGGACTTTACTCCTCTGCTCTTCCAGTTCCATTAATTCCTGTTCGCATTTAGCCAGTTTTTCTTCAAGCGTCGCCATCTTGATTTATAGTTTAAGTTACGATATCCTGAAATCGGCAAAAGGCATGGACACTGACAAATACATGTAATTAAAGTAATTGCAACCAAATATAAAATCTCACGGCAAAGAGGTGCGAAATTTTGGTAAAAGCATTTGTCCTTCATGTATATAAAAATGAGGAGGAAGTATATTCACTTTCATTCTCCTCAAGGGCCAAGATTGCAAAATATCTCCGGAATCAGGGACTTAAATTCAGGGACTCTTCACTTGCAGGGGGTATATCATCCCTTACCCTGACCGACAAGGATAACGGACTCATTTATGAGGTCGAGGAAAGTTTCGATGACTTTGGAAGCATCATTCATGATGGTGCAGTATATATTCCTCTCAAAGACTTCTGCGAACGTGTAAATAAAAAGCGTGACACCGTTTATAAATCATACAAAAGAGGACGTATAAGAGGACTTACCGTCGGCAAGTACAATCTTGTGTATATCTACTGGGAGACACGCAAATGAATATAGGTGCTCCTGAAATACTGTATAACGGCAGAAAGCTTGTTACCATCACTGAGTTTGCAAAAAGAAAAGGTGTTACAAGATATGCAATCAACTATCATATCAAGAACGGAAACCTTCGCTGTATAAAACCTAATGGATACAATGTGCAGTATATGGACTGGGAAGATCAGTCTCTTGCATACGATTCACTTCCGACAAGAATAAAAGTCAGAAAAAAAGAACAGAATTCCTTTATGAAGGAGATAAAGAAGCCAAAGATAACGACACCAAAGCTTGAAGGTGTTGAACCTGTTGTTTTACCTTCTTCAGACATTAAAACAGAGAAGATTGAGGATGTTTCTTATATTAATCCTGATGATCACCCCGACTGCTGGTACTTTGACGGAGGCGAGCCTGTCGTTAATCCCGTTACCGGACAGAAACAGCTTGATTATGACAGGCTGAAACTGAAACTTGTCTCCCAGAAATATCAGTTTGATTTTGAAAAGGACCGTGGAAAATACATTGCAAAAGAAGATGTCCTGAGAACCGCGCAGGGTATGTCAAAGATAATATCAGCCTATCTTGAGAGCATACCTCAGAGATACGGATCAATCCTTATTGCGCAGGTCACAAGAATGACAGGTCATGAGTTCACACCTGAAGAAACATCCGAAATAAGAAACACTCTCGTCAACTCAGGCGTTAATACGCTTGAGTCAATCAGAAATGAATTCATGAAGCTGGTGGAGGATGATGGTGAATAAAGACTGTGAATGGATGCTGAGAGCGTTCTATCAGGCTTTTCAGCCGAAGAAAAATGAAACCATAGATGAGTGGGTTAACGCAGGAAACCTGTCCCTGGCTCTGAATACGCCTGAACCCGGATTATATAGCCTCGAAAGGACGCCGTATCAGAGAGAAATACTCAGGCGCATGTCTCCGCAGGACCCCACTCAGGAAGTTTATCTATGCTTTGGATCTCAGACAGGCAAGACAACCATGGAAGGCGCAATCATGTCCTACTATATAAAGGAGCGTCCTGCACCCATGGGCTTTGCTTTTTCCGATGAAGGAAACCTAAAAACATACGTATCAAAAAAATTTGACCCACTGATGGCTGCAAATCCGTCAATAAGCCAGTGTTTCAGAAGTGACGGATCGGCAAAAGCGGATACACAGT
>JBJEWN010000232.1:0-2922 GCA_051885075.1 Bullifex sp. | reverse complement strand
CAAGGGCCGGACAGGCACTTGCAAGGCTCTGCTACGATACACTCCGTGAATACGGAAAACAGGCAGTTGAGGCATGTAAGGTTCATGCCGTGACACCGGCTCTGGAAAACATCGTTGAAGCAAACGTTTACCTTTCAGGTGTCGGTGCCGACAATGTCAACTGCGCAGCCGCTCATTCCTTCTACAACGGTGTCACATCACTTGGAATAAAGCATGCCGATCATGGATGCTGCGTTGCATTCGGCACATTGGTACAGCTGGTGCTTGAGGGTGCTTCAAAGGAAGAATTTGACGATGTCCAGTCCTTCTGTCTTGAAGTCGGTCTTCCCGTCACGCTATCTGAGATAGGTGACATTACGGATGAGCAGATAATGACGATTGCAAAGAATGCCTGTGCACCCGGTGAGACGATTCATAACCTTGCAGGTGATGTCGAACCCGTGGAGCTTTATGATGCCATAAAGCAGGCTGATGCCATGGGCCGCATTGCACTGGGAAAATAAAAAATCCGGGATATAAAAATAAAACTCAGAACCTGGTCATTCAGTTTCTGAGTTTTTTTATGCCGATAGTCGGAATCGAACCGACACGGAAATTAATCCGGCAGATTTTGAGTCTACTGCGTCTACCAGTTTCGCCATATCGGCATTGCACTTGAAAAGAATACAATGAAAGTATCGGGTGAATCAAGGGGAATGATGTCTTACGTACGCTTCGCGAAGTATGTGGTTTTTCAGTGATGATTTCTGATAACTCTTTTATCTGACATCAGTTATAACAACAAATTAAAGGGCTTCGGGTGTATTGGTCCCGATTGAACTTTTCACCTGTTTGGGGTAAGGTTTAACCATGAGAAAAGGTGTATTGCTGTCACTCCTCATCATACTGTTCTCCCTGTTCCCCCTGGCCGCGGATGAATTTACCAGCCCGGGAGACATCATATACTCTGATATTCCCATATGTTACGGGGAAACTCAGTTCAGGGAGCGTATTCTGGAGCGTACTGAGGGAAAGAGGGATCCCATCGGTCTGGTGCTTACCGGAGGATCCGCAAGGGCATTTGCGCACCTGGGTGTGCTTAAATATATGGAAGAGCAGGGTATTGAACCTGACTTCATCGTGTCGAACAGCATGGGCTCGATCATCGGCATGCTGTATGCGGCAGGTCTGTCCTCTGATCAGATACTGTCAGTGATAATGTCTGGTGAGCTGTCCACGTTCTTCAAGATGACTGCGCCTCTGAACGGCGGTATCCTTGATCCCACGGGATTCAAAGGCCTCGTTCAGTCCGTCGTGGGGACCGATGTGCAGATCGAGGATCTGGACATACCTGTAATGGTCATCTGTCAGGATCTTGTCACAAAGCGCGAGATCAGGATCATGGAAGGTGATTTTTCCGATATTCTCATCGCATCGTTCGCGCTTCCCGCATACTTCCCTCCACAGGAATATAAGGGACATCTCCTGATCGACGGAGGCATCATCACACTGGCTCCCATTTCAGTTGCCTATGAATACTCCGATACGGTCATAGCCTCAACCACGTTCTATGACAATGAGGATCTTAACCTCAAGAATATGTTTACCATCATCAACGGGGCATTTGATATCGGAAAGAGACGCAACGCAGCCATCGACATCCGGGAGTACGGCGATAAGATGATCTGGATCCGCTGTGCGGTTGAGCAGTTCAGTTTCATGGAATTCTCCGCGGCGGCGGAAATGGCTGAAATAGGGTATCAGAATGCGGCTGAGCAGGGGGACAGGCTTTCACTGCTTTACAAACACGGAATGTCGCCTTCCATTGCCGAAAAGCGTGTGCTGTATGAATCCAGGATAGAACGTGTCAGGCAGAACCAGTACTATTTCTCCCGAATTGAACAGAGTGAACCCACACAGACAATATCCCTCGGTGTCTACTCCTTCCAGGGAAATGACTATCCTTATTATCTCAGGGATTACTTCGACATCGGGTTTGAATACTCTTGGAAGTACAAGGCGATAGAGCTTTCCGCACTGCTCGGAGGTGCCTTTGATGCCACACTCAACCAGCACGGTACCTCATCCCCGCTTCTCAGTATCGGTGCGGATTTCTATCCGGTAAGCAACCTGAGGCTTTCCCTTTACGGTGCATTCACCTTCGATAATCCGCGGCAGTGGTATATACCTTCGTTCTATCTCAGGGAAGGCCTGGACTGGAAGTTCTTCTCAAACGGCTTCCTGACGCTCCAGCTCAACCAGGCTTATGAGATTTACAATGAAGTGGGCAAGAACACTGACAGGGACCAGAATCTTTTAAGCGTGCGCATGCTGGGAACTCTCTACACTGATCTGTGCAACGTTAACCTCCATGCAGGATACCTTCTTTCATCTTACAGGATGGTTGCTCCGCGTCATTACGGTCAGATAGGGGCCTCGACGAGAATATATTACATTCCTGGCTGGAACTTCTATCTGGACCTTGGAATCCTTTCCCGCTTCGCTCTGGATGGACGCAACGGTGTTCAGATATACGCGGTGGATGGCTTTCTGACAAACAATATAAGCATCATGGAAACTTCACGCTACAACGATGAGGTTGAGCATGGCATCAATCAGCAGTACATGGTTGTCCTTCCGCTTTCGCTCGGTTATGCATTCACTAAGAGTCCTACCTTCGGTGAACTCCTGATGGCAGAGTACCTTGAGCTTAGCGGTTACTGTGACCTGCTTTTCTACAATGGAGCCACTCCGGGAATCAGTACCGGTGTGGAACTTCAGTTCCTGCTGTCGCTCATAGGACTGCAGAAGTTCCCGCTGACGCTGCGCTGCGGTTATGATTCCCTGCAGAATGACTGGATATTCTCAGTCCGGTTTGCGATAACAAGGTGAACTACCGCCACCCTAAAGGGTTGCAGCTTCCGGTTTAACCCTGGTTTGCTT
>JBJEWN010000231.1:0-2924 GCA_051885075.1 Bullifex sp. | reverse complement strand
GGAATGAAGGAAATAAGCGTGAATATTAAAACTGAAAGAACTATGTTGATAAGGGGGCCGGAGAGGAAGATGATGAATCTTACGAAAGGAGCTGAAGTGAAATATGACCCTTTTTCACTTGTTTCAAAGCTCTTTGCCTGGTCCCTCAGTGCCTTGGTAAGATCCTCTGAGCCCTTCATCCTGGTACATCCGCCGAGCGGTATGAGACAGACGGAAAAATCAGTTATCCTTCCATGTACGGTAAAAAGCTTCGGTCCCATGCCGATTCTGAATTCATCAACACTTACATGAAGTAGCTTTGCTGCCATGAAGTGCCCAAGTTCATGAACCATCAGTACAAGGGAAATGGCCGCAAAACCTATAAGAAACTGGATGGTGAATGTGATGATTGCTGACATCAAATCGCATGAAGGGCAGCGTTCCTTGCCCTCTCATCTTCCCTCATGATCTCTTCAAACGAAGTGCATGTATGGGAAAAATCATTTCCGTGCATGACCTTTTCCGTAATTGACGCAATATCGGTTAACTTTATCCTTCCATCCGTGAACAGCTGGACGGCAACTTCGTCAGCGGCATTGAATGCTATTGGATATGATCCTTTTTTCTCAAGTGCTTCATATGCAAGGGCAAGAAGCGGGAATTCATTCCTGTCCCAGGATGAAAAAGTAAGAGTAAGATCACTGAATGAGAGAGGTCTCACTGCATTGATTATCTCTGATGCTTCATCATTGACTGCAGATACTATCGGGAGAGTCATGTCAGGTGGGGAAAGCTGTGCATAGACTGCACCGTTTTTCATCCTTATCATGGAATGCACGACAGACTGCCTGTGAATGGTTACTTCTATCCTTGAAGCATCAAGGCCGAAAAGAAATCCTGCTTCGATCACTTCAAGTCCCTTATTCGCCAGCGTTGCGCTGTCAATGCTTATTTTCCTTCCCATCTTCCACGTCGGATGGGCCGCAGCTTCATCAGGGGTAACGTTTTCAAGATCGCGACGGCCATACAATGGACCGCCTGATGCAGTGATGACGCATGAATCAATATCAGGATATCCTTTCAGAAGGTGGTAGATTGCACTGTGCTCGCTGTCTACGGGAATTATCTTCCGTCCGAGACGCTGGGCTTCTGAAAAAAGGAAAGTACCGCCCATCACAACCGATTCCTTGTTGGCAAGCGCAAGGTCAAATCCGGCGTTAAGGGACAGTAAGGATGCTTCAAGACCGGCTGCTCCCGCAATTCCGTTCAGGACTATGTCGGCATCAATATCCTCAAGAAATGCTTTCAGTTTACCGCTTGTCTCATTAAGAATGTATGGACAGGAAAACTCATCAGCTATCTTTTTCAGTGAAGCGAGGGATGATCTGGAAACAACCCCCTTCACTTCTGCATCGAGAATTCCGTTTCTGACTGCATTCAGGCATGTAGTGCCTATGGAGCCTGTGGCTCCGAGTATGATTACACTTCTTTTTTTCATGGAACGTACTGCATGAAGTGCATGAAGCACATGAATACGGGTGCGGCAAAGAGAAGGGAGTCAATGCTGTCAAGCATTCCGCCGCGCCCGGGAATGATTTTCCCGCTGTCCTTCATTCCTGCACTGCGCTTCAGTATTGATTCAACCAGATCTCCGATTGCAGCGGCTGCAGCGGTACAGAGACCAAGGAAGAAACCCAGGAGTCCGTCAACTTCGAAACCATCAATGAAAAATCCGCAGAGACATCCTATGATGGCAGGGCAGTGAAGGGCTGCTATGAAACCTGCAACCGATTTGTTCGGACTTACCTTCACAATGCCTTTGTTATTCTTCCCGAAGAGGATACCGAAGCAGTATGCGAAGGTATCTGATGAGAATACAAGTGCAAAGAAGATGAGCAGATAGAGCCATGCATCTTCCATGAAACAGAACTTGATGAAGAAGATGGCAAATGTATTGGGATATATTATCTGGAGAACCGTATATGCCAGTCTCTCTATTGAACCTTTGAAGTTATCAACTTCGCCTTTCTTTATTTCCAGTGCCATGGCAACCATTATGAGTCCTATCAGACTGTAAAGGGTCAGGCTGTACTGAGGGAAAAAGGCATACTGAATGTATGTGAGGATTATCTGCACTGAACCGATGAAAGGAGGAAGCAGAAGCCTCCCCGGCGTGTGACGGCTCAGCATTGCGTGCAGCTCATATGAACCAAGAATCGAAACAGTCAGTACAAGGAGTGCAAATGCAAGATAATTATACTGGGGAAGAAAGAGAATTATCGATGCCAGTAATGGAACCGCAATGACAGCAGTAATTATTCTTTTTGTGTTTGAAGTCATTTCACACCCCCAAATCTCCGAACACGGTGCGAGTACTCCTCAAGTACAGAAGCCACGTCTTCTTCATTCCAGTCTGGCCATAGTTTATCACAAAATACGAATTCGGCATAGGCTGAATCATAAAGGAGGAAATTTGAGAGTCTTATTTCACCTGCGGAACGTGCTATGACATCCACTGGAGGTATTTCAGGGTGTTCAAAGTATTGCCTGAGTGTTTCCGGATCAAATTGGGTAACACCGTCCTCAATCGCCCTGTTTACTGCCTGACAGATTTCACTCTGCCCTCCGTAATTAATGGCAAGCTGCAGTGTAATGACTGAGTTGTTTTTCGTTGCCTCAATTGTTTCGCTGATTGCTTTTTTTGCTTCCTCTGGAAGAGGGGAGAGATCCCCGATGGTCAGGATCTTTATTCCATGCTCATTGTAAAAGGGGAGCTCTCCGTAAATTTTGGAAGAGAAGAGACTCATCAGGTATGAAACCTCTTCTGCGCTTCTTTTCCAGTTTTCAGTGGAGAAACAGTAGAGGGAAAGGTACTTCACATTGCATTTTATCGCTCCGGCAACAACTTTTTTAAGGCTTTTGAGACCAGCCAGATGACCTGTGGT
>JBJEWN010000230.1:0-2963 GCA_051885075.1 Bullifex sp. | reverse complement strand
CTTTCGCTGATGTATCCTGCCTTCTGCAGGTACGGCGTGATGAGTGAAACGATTTCCTCATCACTCTTCATCCTGATGTACTGTCCGTTGAACCAGTCAAGCTTCTTGTAGTCGAAAGTACCTGAGGATACATGGATGTTCTCAAGCTTAAAGCACTTTTCAAGTTCTTCCCTCGTGAAGAACTCGGTCTCACCGTCCAGTGACCAGCCGACAAGCGTTACGTAGTTGAGGATCGCTTCGGGAAGGTATCCCTTGGCGCGGAAATCCCTCACTGCCGTATCCCCGTGACGCTTTGAAAGCTTCTGTCCGTCCTTACCCTTGACCATGGGAAGGTGACAGTATACGGGTGGCTCCCATCCGAATGCTTCGTAAAGCAGGATGTGAAGGGGACCGGAAGGAATCCACTCCTGTGCCCTCATGATGTGCGTTATCCCCATCAGGTGGTCGTCGATGACGTTTGCCAGGTGGTAGGTCGGAAATCCGTCACTCTTCAAAAGGATCGGATCGGGTGAGACGTCGCAGTTGCGTCTTGTGATGTCACCCATCAGCACATCATGGAACGTCGTCTTTCCCGTGGTCGGGACACGGAGACGGATGACGGGCTTGATGCCCTGAGCTTCAAGCTCTGCCCTTTCCTCTGCAGTCAGGTTCGCACAGTGCCTGTCATACCCCTGATACTGACTCTTTGATGCCACCTGCTCCTGGCGTACCTTCTCAAGGCGCTCTGCCGAGCAGTAGCAGTAATATGCCTTACCGTCCTCAACAAGCTTCTTTGCATAGGACTGATAAAGCTCCAGTCTTTCCGACTGGATGTATGGACCGCAGGGACCTCCCACTACTGGGCCCTCGTCCCATTTTATTCCTAACCATTCCAGGGTGTCATAGAGATCCTGAAGGGACTCTTCCGTATATCTCTCCCTGTCTGTATCCTCAACACGCAGGATGAACTTTCCCCCGTTCGAGCGTGCGAAGAAATAGTTGTAGAGTGCCGTACGCACTCCTCCGATGTGCTGTAACCCAGTTGGCGACGGGGCATAGCGAACACGAACTTCCATCGTAAAAAGCTCCTTATGAAAAATATGAGTAATATTATTATCTTTGATAAAAAGATACAACAAGCAGAGGCTGCTCCCTAGAGCAGGAAGTCCACCGTGGCCTCCACTGCCTTTTCCTCCGCACTCTTGTCAATGTCGTAGTAAACATAGTGGGTTGCACCCTCTATCCTTACAAGGGATGTGCGGATTCCGGGATGGTCGGCTATGAAACTCTCGCATCCGAGCGGATCGGTGACGCGGTCATCCATGCATGCGATCACAAGGACACCGGCATCAAGTCCCCTTATTCTCATCACCCTGCGCCTGAGGTTTTCCAGATCCAGAAGCCTCGTGGGGTATAGATGGGACCAGTACTCACGTCCGAGTGCCTCATCATCTGCAGGAGCACCCTCATAGTACATCTTATACTGCGGATTGCCCTGCCACTTTATTGGAATGTCCTTTCTGAAAATGGATGCGGCCTTAACCTGCCACTTCCTTAAGGAAGGAATGGAGAATGCAGGGGCTGCAAGCACTATCCTGTCCACGTCATGTTTTTCCGCAGCCAGCAGTGCAAGCAGCGTACCCATCGAGTGGGATACGATGCTCACTGTCCTGTATACGGTATTGAGATCGGAAAGCGCATTGGAAACAATCTTTTCCCAGTCAGCTGAAGAGGAGCAGAGGAAGTCCTTTCCGCTTGTTCCCATTCCGGGAAGTCTCGGAACGAACACATCAAACCCGGCCTTTGCAAGATCCTCTGCGGGACGTACGAGCTCACCTGGATATCCGCCGTAACCGTGGATGAGAAGAACAGCCCTGCGGCTTCCCTGCGTGATCCTGAAGCTTCTTGCGGCCCTGATCACCGGGGCTGTATCCTTATATGCTCCGTCATACCAGTTTTCCGGTACACTGTACTGCATCACCATACCTCCTGTATCAGATTCAGCAGGTCTATCCTGCTCCTCACCTCGGTCTTTGCGAAGATGTTCGCAATGTGGTTGTTCACCGTATTCACGCTGATCGAGAGATCTGCCGCGATCTCCTTTGCGGTCTTTCCCATCTTGATTTCCCTGATGACATCCCCTTCCCTCTCTGTGATGTGGAAGCGTTCGAAGAACTCCTCAAGGGTCGGCTTCTTCTCGGGAACGGTAAGCTCCCTGAAGTGTCTTCTCAGTGCCAGAAAGAGGAAAACGAGAATTATTATGCCGAAGGCAAGATAGACGATCTGGGTTATGAGTACCCTGACAAACCTGAAGAATATGCCGCAGAGGGACACAGGTATCAGGATGAGCCCTGCGATTATTATCACGCGGCACACAAGTCTCACATCCCTGTTCTCTATGCCTTTCAGATTCTTAAGGATTACGAAGAGACAGAAAAACAGCACGAAACCGCCCAGTATGTACTTTACCATGTCATAAATCACGTTTTCTGGCCAGATGATCGAAAGGATGCCGACAGCGAGATAGACTGCTGAGCAGCAGAAGAATATCGTCTTGTAAGGATTTCTCCAGGGATGTGCTATGATCCAGGTGGTGAAATAGGCAATGAATGTAAGCAGGAAAGCGGAATCAGCCACGTGAAGCGATTTCCAGATTATCTGAAGTACCTGGGACGGAAGTCCGGAAAAGGATACATCGGACCAGGTGGCAAGCATCTGCATTCCTATGCATCCGAGAAGACTGGCAATGAATACGATGAGTATTTTCGTCCACGGGAACTTTGAGAACCATCCGTATATGATGCATAGGCCAAGATCCATGCACATGATGGCAAATGCCATGATTATCAGAAGAAAATGGATTGGTGCTCCCGTCATTGATTTCCCGCCTTGTCATCATATTTTCGGTCACAGCGGACACTGTTCTTTTAATTTAACATGAAGGGGGTATTTGTTCAATTAAGGAAGAAGCCTGCCGGAAGATC
>JBJEWN010000229.1:0-2977 GCA_051885075.1 Bullifex sp. | reverse complement strand
GCCAGAAAACTAGGTAAGGCAGAACTTTCAGTGATATCAAACGTGTTCGCAGGCGCTGTCGGAATCATTCTCTTCTTCGTCAGACCGGCTAATGTATGGGTATTCGTTGCCCTTCAGTGCCTTTGCTGGCTTGGGCTCGGCATCTTCTCCATGATCTGCTGGGCACTTATCACCGATGTTATCGATGATGCAGAGCTCAGGAACGGAATCAGGGAAGACGGAAGCGTGTACGCACTTTATTCATTTGCCAGAAAGCTCGGGCAGGCACTTTCCGCAGGACTTACGGGCGCGCTGCTTGCCATGATCGGCTACACGGCAGAAACAGCCTTTACGACATCCGTAACTGAAGGTATTTTCAATATATCAACACTGATTCCGTCCCTGGGATTCATCCTGCTTGCGGCAATCCTCTGGTTCTGGTATCCGCTTCACAGGAAGACAGTTGATGAGAACGTCAGAAAGCTGAAAGCTTTACACAATACTGAAAAATAAGGAGCAGTAATGAGAGACATAACAAACATCAACGCCCTCTGGGCATTCAGGAAAACAGCTGAAATTCCCACATCTTTCGACCATACCTGGGATCTTATCTCACTTCCCCACACCTGGAATGCAGTTGACGGCATGGACGGCGGAAACGACTACTGGAGGGGAAAGTGCACATATTCGAAAGCACTTTCAAAGGAACTGCTTCCTGAGAAAAGTGAAAACTATCTTGAGATCAACGGCGCAAACTCATCAGCAGACGTATATTTCAACGGTGAACACCTTACCCACCATGACGGAGGATACTCCACATTCCGTGTCCTCCTTCCCAAAGACGTTAAGGATGAGAACCTTCTCGTCATTCAGGTTGACAACGGTGCGAATGAGACGGTCTATCCCCAGATGGCAGACTTCACCTTCTACGGCGGACTATACAGGGATGTGAACATCATCTCGGTTCCTTCAGTACACTTCGACCTTGACTACTACGGTGCACCCGGAGTGATGGCAACACCCCATACTGAAGGCTCCCTTGACGTTAAAGTGTTCGTGACAGGTAAAAGTGGTGAGAAGGTAAGATACACACTTACCGATACTGAAGGCAATACAGTCGCTGAAGCATTAACTGAAGACACATCGGTAACCCTTCAGTTTTCCTCCCCTCACCTCTGGCACGGAAGACGTGATCCCTATCTCTACACTCTTAAGTGTGAGCTTTTAAAAGGTGATGAGACACTTGATGAAATGTCATGCAAAGTGGGATTCCGCTCCTTTGAAATCGATCCTGAAAGGGGCTTCATCCTTAACGGGGAAGAGTATCCCTTAAGGGGTGTTTCCCGCCATCAGGACAGATGGGGCAAAGGCAATGCGATCTCACGCGAAGATCATGATGAGGACATGGCTCTGATACGGGAAGTGGGTGCAACGACAATAAGACTCGCCCACTACCAGCATGACCAGTACTTCTATGACCTCTGTGATAAGTACGGCATGGTCGTATGGGCTGAAATCCCATACATCTCAAGGCACATGAAGACGGGACGTGAAAACACGGTCTCCCAGATGAAGGAACTTGTGATGCAGAACTACAACCATCCTTCAATCGTGGTATGGGGACTTTCCAATGAGATAACGATGAACGATGCGGATGATCCTGATCTCATCGAGAACCACCATATCCTTAATGACATGGTCCATGAGATGGATAAGACAAGGCTCACCACAATGGCGGCACTGACTATGTGCCCGATGGATGCTGAAATCGTCCACATATCCGATGTGGTTTCCTACAACCACTACTTCGGCTGGTACGGCGGGGATACCTCAATGAACGGACCCTGGTTCGATGAGTTCCATAAGAAGTACCCGGACAGGCCCATCGGATGCTCGGAGTACGGATGCGAGGCACTTAACTGGCACACTTCAAAGCCTGTGCAGGGTGACTATACTGAAGAGTATCAGGCATATTACCATGAGGAGCTCATCAAGCAGTTCTTCACAAGGAAGTACCTATGGGCAACTCATGTGTGGAACATGTTCGACTTCGGAGCCGATGCAAGGGCTGAGGGCGGTGAGAACGGACAGAACCACAAGGGACTCGTCACGATCGACAGGAAGTACAAAAAGGACTCATTCTATGCATACAAGGCATGGCTTTCTGATGATCCGTTCGTGCACCTTACCTCAAAGCGCTATGTGGACAGGGTTGAGGATGTAACGAATGTGACAGTCTACTCCAACCTTCCCGAAGTGACGCTGTACGTGAACGGAAAAGCCTTTGAGACGAAGAAGGCAGATGACCACTTCTTCCGCTTCTCTGTTCCCAACAAAGGTGAGACAACACTCCGTGCAGTATCAGGTGAGTACAGTGATGAGAGCACGATAAGAAAGGTTGATACCTTCAATGAGGCTTACCGCCTCCGCGAAAAGGGTGCGGTGCTCAACTGGTTTGACATTACGGAAGTGGAAGGCTGTTTCTCGATCAATGATAAGATGAGCGACATAATGGCATCTCCTGAAGGACATACACTCATCATGAAACTTCTCGGGTCAATGATGAGCGGCAGCACTGAAGCTGCAGGCTTCAAGGTAACGCCTGACACGATGAAGATGATGGGCGGCTTCACCCTGATAAGGCTTTGCAGCATGATGGGAACCGCAAACATTAAAATTACCAAGGAACAGCTTCTTGGCCTCAACGCGGCACTGAACAGAATCAGGAAATAAGCACATGATATGCTGAGGGAGGGACTGATCAGACGTCCCTCTCTTTTTTTCCCAGTCCCAGCAGGTATTCCTCTGTGTTGATGTATTCAATACCGTTTTCATCAACGAAAGAATTCCCGCGGTAAATGACCGCACGCCTTGTTATCTTTCCATATCGGTACTCTGTCCTTTTCAGGTTTTCCTCATTGACAAGGTGACGCACCTGCCCCGGATGAACTGCCGTACTGTGCTTTACTTCGAAAACCGAACAGCAAACATTATCCGG
>JBJEWN010000228.1:0-2980 GCA_051885075.1 Bullifex sp. | reverse complement strand
CCGGCTGGCCGGTCAGATACATCTAAAGCCATTCACACTCCACGAATGTGAGGAATATCTTCAGAGCAGGAAGGTTCTGTTCAGCAGGCACCAAATCCTCCAGTGCTATATGATCATGGGTGGTATCCCATACTACTGGAGCCTCTTAAAAAAAGGAAAAAGCCTCCCGCAGAATGTGGATGCACTTTTCTTTGAAGAAGGAGCCCCGCTGGCAAATGAGTATGAGAACCTTTACAGGGCCCTTTTCAGCAGGCCTGATCAGTACATGAAAATTGTTGAGGCCATGAGCAGTGTCAGCAAAGGACTGACCCGTGATGAGATAAGTGACATGACAGGTATAGCCAGTTCAGGTGAGCTTACACGCAAACTTACGGAGCTGGAAAACTGCGGTTTTATCAGAAAATATGTTCCTTTCGGGTAGAGGACAAAGAATTCGATCTATCAGCTTGTGGATAACTATACACTGTTCTGTTTTAAGTTCCTGAAAGACAATGTCTCCAGTAACAGTTTCCGGAAAGAGCTCTTCAGTACTCCGAAAGTACACTCATGGTGCGGCAATGCTTTTGAACGGGTATGTCTTGAGCACATTGTCCAGATAAAGGCTGCACTTGGAATAGCAGGTGTCCACACTGAAGTGAATTCCTGGCAGTGCCGGAGGGATGAGGAAAAAGGTATATTCGGCTCTCAGATCGATCTTCTTATCGTACGAAAGGACCAGATAATAAATCGCTGTGAAATGAAATACTGTGAGACTGATTATCCGGTCGATGCTGCATTTGACATGGATATGAAGCGGAAGATCTCAGATCTTGTGAAAAAGACAGGTACGAAATACGCGATTCATCCCACTTTGATCACAGCATATGGTGTGGAGCCGAATTCACATTCAGCTGATATCAGGGCGGTCATCACTGCTGATGACCTGTTCATGGAATGCGGTTTGCCTCCCGCTTACCGCGCACTCTCTCCCTTAACCCAGTTAAAGGCTTTCTGAAGTCGGCTGTCATCACCATTTTCGAAAGCCTCCTTAACGAAATCAACCTTAATGTCAGGTTCACTTCCTTTGCCTTCGTGAGAAACTCCGTTGATGTCCACAACCTGCGCAAAGGGAGTGTAGACTTCGGAAATGTAGGCGCCAACCGTGAACTTACCTGCATTCAGATCAAGATAGGTTCCTGAAAGCGTTCCCTGTCCGCCGAATGTGGTTCCTCCGATCTGACATCCTTTCGGCATTGACTTTGCAAGCAGGACGGTCATTTCCGCATTCGATACGCTGAAGCAGTTCGTGACTACTGCAAACGGCTTATCATAAAGATGGGTTGCATCGGCATCCCCGTATATTGATTTCAGTGTTTCCGCTTCCGGATGGATGTAAACGGGAAGCAGGGCAGAGCAGTCCAGTCTGTTGTCTCCTGTCTTTGTCTTCTGATAACCGAACAGGTGTTTTTCCTTCATGATGTCACCGAAAAGATACTCCCTGTCCCTGTTGTATCCTCCGCCATTGCCCCTGACATCAACGACCATGCCGATGGCATCGGGATTTGCCTTGATGTCATGGAAATCGGAAAGGAAACCTAATGTTCCGGTCCGTGTACTTACATCCTGAATCAGTCCTGTAAACACGAAGCCTGAGAAGGTCGTGTAAACGATATTCGATTCCTTCGTAAGCCCGGCAAAGGCCATTGCATCAATTGCGGTTGTGTAAGTTTCGTTTCCATTGTCCGAGAGTGATGTTTTCAGCACGATCATGAGTGTCCAGGAAGAGAAGCAGTCATTGACTGATGCGTTCTCACCGAGCACTTCGTTCATGCTGAAGTACTTAACATCCCCCCAGCTCTTGCTGGCAGTACCTTCCTCCGAGTAACGGTTTGAGTATAGAAGGACGGTATGACCTTCTGAATTCTTATAATCGGAATGCGCCTTAATGCTTTCCTTCAGTGTATTATCGTTACCTTCCGTGAATTTGAATCCGTAAACATAGGAAAGGATGTTCCGTGTCTTTTCCCTCATCGTTTCCTCGGGAAGAAAGCGGATGATGTTGGATGTGAAGTCATTGGTTCCGTAGACTGCATCGAATATCTCATCATCAGTCGCACCTGTGCGCTTTGCAAGCCTGACAAGGCCGGGTGAGATCCTGAATTTCTGCACTCCTCCATCAAACATGTCATCCTTCAGATTTACGTTAACGGAAAGGTGCCCGTCGGAAAGACCTGTCACAATGTCATAGAAATATCTGGCTGCCTTTTCGTTCTTTTCGTCATCGCTGTCATACTCACCCAGGTCCTGAAACAGGGGAAGGTACGTTTTATAAACTTCATCCCAGTCCGTATCATCCACATCCCAGAAGACGTAGTTCTCGTTCATGCCGTGCCAGAAGCCGGAGAAGATGCCTTCCCATGTCCCGTCATCAGCATATTCAAAAGGAGCTTTGGGGTTGAATTCATTGCTGCATGCAGAAAGCAGTAATGCTGAGATCATTATGAACGTAATCAGCTTCTTCATTTTTTACCTCCGATGATGAACCTCATTCCGGCTTCAGCGCGGAACGTGCTGTTATGCCTTACAACCCGGTCGATCTGGTAGTTTGATGAGAGATCGGTAAGGGATATGTCATACACGCCTCTCAGAAACATGACCGTGTTTCCCGTTTCCACTTCCAGCCCGGATGTGAAGATGAAACCTAATTCCACCATGTTGTCCGCCTTTGTGAAACTGTGAAAACCCGATACCGTGTCATCCTTTCCTTCGCCTTTAAGCCCTGTTGAGGAGTTGTACGGTTTATCAGTTCTGTATGAATGAGTCCAGATGCCGAGATATGATCCGACTCCTGCCAATGCAGAGACATTTCCGTTTCTTAAGGAAAAACAGAGGGAAAACGGGATTTCAACAAAACCGTTTATCTGCTGCTGTGAGATCGTGAATGTATCGGTCGTGTCCCTGTATGTTTTCATCCAGGCGAAGTTTTTCTGAGTATAAGCAA
>JBJEWN010000227.1:0-2995 GCA_051885075.1 Bullifex sp. | reverse complement strand
ATTACCTCAGCCTTCCAAGCTGAAGATGCGGGTTCGATTCCCGTCGGTCGCTTAGGCTCTGATAAAGAGCTAATTTTTGGGAATTATATACTTGACTACCTAAATTAAAAAGTAGTACTATAGGCTGTCACCCAGGAGGAAATATATGGCAAATGACAGCTTATCAGTATATGAGTTCATGAGGAGATTTCCGAACGAAGATGCTGCAAGAGAGTATCTGGAGGAAAAGAGATGGGGAGACACTGTAGTATGCCCGTACTGCGGTAAGGTCCACATCCAGAAGAGAGCTGTCAAAGGTTACTACAGGTGTCTTGACTGCAAGAAGGATTTTACTGTAAGGGTAGGCACAATCTTCGAGAGGTCACACATCTCACTGGACAAATGGCTCTATGCGATTTATCAGATGATCAACTCCAGAAAGGGAGTTTCCTCCATCCAGTTGAGCAAGGAAATCGGAATCACACAGAAATCCGCATGGTTCATGCTGCAGAGAATAAGGGAAGCCCTCGGTGATGACGGAGACAACAAGCTTGAAGGAATCGTTGAAGCGGATGGAACTTATGTCGGGGGTAAAGAAACCAACAGGCACAACTCCCAGAAGAAGAGACTTGGAAGAGGTGCAGCAGGTAAGACATGTGTCCTTGGTATGAAAGAAAGAGGTGGTGAAGTAAAAGCCAAAGTCATTCCATCTACTGACAAGAATACGGTCCATGATGTCATAAACGACAATGTCGCTCCAAGTTCTGTGGTATGCACTGACGAACATCCCTCCTACAATGGAATCCCCTATGCACACCTAATCGTAAACCACAAAGTGAAACAGTTCGTTGATGAAATGGCTTCTACAAATGGAATAGAAAGCTTCTGGGCGCTCCTGAAGCGTGGATACTATGGAATATACCACCACATGAGCGTAAAGCATCTACAGAAGTATGTTAACGAGTTCTGTTTCAGGCAGAATGAAGGAAAAGTTGTAATTCCAGTCATGGAAGCAATCGGAGAAGTATTCGGAAAGGCAATTGGAAAGAGGTTGACTTACAGGAGCCTCACAATGGAGGTTAATGCACTATGAATGACGAAGAGGAACGGTTCGACAAGGCTATAGACAGGATTTTTCAGTACAGGCCACAAAAGAAGGATATGACAGACATTCTCTTCTCAAAGGCAATGCCTGATATTCAGTGCTTTGATGAGGATGAAAAGCCCAAGGGAAAACGCAGATCAATCAAGAAACGGGGATAGTTTACACAACGCTACTTCAGGGCTTAGCATTTGGTCATGGCACGAGCAAAAACTTTCAACGAAATACAATCCACGAGGGCAAGAACATTCAACGAACTTCTGATTGATGACGAGATTTCCCGTTGGCTCATGTTGGCAAAGCATTGTAGTACCGTAGAGGAGATTCTGAAGTACAATCACTTCCACGGAAAAGACGGGCGCTTCGTATCAGGTCCCGAAGGAATAGGCATTGAAAAGGAAAAGGCCAAGGAGTTGTCTTCCGATATGGTAGCAGGCATCGAGAGGGTTGAACCAGAAAGGACTTCATTGCTCAATGCCGTTGCAAGAGAAGTTGACGGGGAGATGACAGACCTTCAGTTTGCAGTGAAGACAAAGGAGTCCCTCAACAGAAAACTATGCACTGACATTGAAGGGAAACATATAACTGCAAAAGAGGCAGCCCGTGAGGTTTACGATGTGAGCAGATACACAATGCTCCTGAAGGATTCAACTTTCGGTGAAGGTTACCAACGTACAGTGGAACTGCTGGGAAATAAAGGCAACGAGCTTGTCAGGGTCAAGAATACCCTGGCTGATGAAGATGCCCCATACCGTGGACTTAACTGTGTCTTCCGCAGTCAGGACGGCTCCAAGTTTGAGCTTCAGTTCCACACCGCCGAAAGCCACAGAGTCAAGGCCTTGAATCACATTCTGTATGAAAGGCAACGAGACAAGGATACGCCGGAACAAGAGAGGATAGCCCTTGGACGGCAGATGAATGCCAACGCGAGGAAGATACCTACACCAAAGGGTGCAGAAAAGATAAAGAATATGAACAAGCTATGATGTTGTTCTCGCTTCTGATTGAAACAAGAAAGCTCTTGGACGTAAGGAGGATTAAATGGCAGTAAACTACTATGGATGGGGAATTGGAGGCGACGGATACTCCGGGGTAGTCAAAATCGATGAGCACTGCAACGCCTATTACTATGATCGCCTTGCAATGGAATGGGTCCTTGACAATTACCATCTGAAGGCAAAATGGGATCCAAGCTGCGATTATGAGGAAATCACTGAAGAAGAGGCTAAGAAGACCATAAGGAGAATCACGTCCAAGAAACGATGATTACTTCTTTTCTCTTCTAAAAGCTTCCGGTTCCATGGTACAATTCCCATAATATGGGAGTTTATTGTGGCAGAGGCAAAACCAAAAAACAGCGCATTACATCGTGCCAAGGAGGCAAAGGCAGACGAGTTCTATACCCAGCTGGTGGATATAGAAAAGGAACTGATGCATTACACGAAGGAGTTCGAGGGCAAGGTCGTATTCTGCAACTGCGATGACCCCTATGAAAGCAACTTCTTCAAGTATTTCGCAATGAACTTCAACTTCCTCAAGCTGAAGAAACTTATATGTACCTGCTACGACGGGTCACCTTTTGCGGGTGAACAGCTCGATTTGTTTTCAGAACCAAATGAAAGCAATTCCAAGCATGCTTATAAAGTCGAAATAACAGAAATACCTGATCTTAATAATGACGGTGCCGTGGATCTCGCCGATGTCGAAACACTTCTAAGAAGTGACAGGAATGTTCTTACTCTCCTCAAAGGCAACGGAGACTTTAGATCCGATGAGTGCATCGAATTGCTCAAACAGTCAGACATTGTAGTCACAAACCCACCCTTCTCCCTGTTCAGGGAATATGTCTCCCAGCTTGTACAGTATAAGAAGAAGTTCCTTATTATTGGCAACCAAAATGCAATTACATATAAA
>JBJEWN010000226.1:0-3003 GCA_051885075.1 Bullifex sp. | reverse complement strand
GTGCTTCCGCGGCAGAAGCGGAAGCATATGCGATAGCAACGGGCTCGGTACACCCGAGCGCAGGTTTGAGTTCTTCAGTAAGTATCTTTGTGTATGCAGAAAATATATCCATAATTCATGCCGCTCCATAAATCATAAAGGGGAAGGGATGTGCTTGTAAAGTTTTCTTTCCTTGACGCTTCCTCCCCTCTTTCCTAAATTGATGGTAAGGAGGACTAATGTCCCAGCTTACAAAACTTGCACTGGAAAACTCACTGAAGAAACTGCTTGCGGAGAAACCCCTTAACAGGATCACGATAAGCGACATAACAAATGACTGCGGCGTGAACCGCATGACGTTTTATTATCATTTCCGGGATATTTACGACCTGATCGAATGGTCGTGCATGGAAGATGCGGGGAAAATCGTTAAGAACATTGACCTCAATGTTTCATGGCAGCAGGCCATGACTGAAATCCTTAGGAGGATAAAGGAAAACAAAATCTTCCTAATGAACGTCTACAGGTGTGTCAGCAGGGATGAGGTCGAAAAGATTCTCCATGTACTTCTTGATCCGCTCATTACCAAAGTCATTACGGAACTGTCAGCGGACATGAACATTTCCGACACCGACAGATCCTTCGTCGCCAGGGTATACTCCTACTGTTTCATCGGAATCTTCCTGGACTGGGTCAGGGATGACATGCGGGATGATCCTGAGAAACTTTCAGAAAGGTTTGCACTTGCAATAAAGGATGCAGTGCATGTTTCCCTTGGAAAATTCAGGAAACAATGATTCTGATCAAAAACCTGATCCTGATTAGTTTTTTACATAAAAAAAGGATTGTTCAGTTTTTTATCATTCAGATAACTCTGTATATTGAAAGGAGATATGTCCGATATTAAATTATCTTCAAAGCAGGACGGGGATGCTGTTTCTGGTACGGGGAATCCCCGGTCTGCTTCTGTTCATATCCGCTCCCGGTCCCCGGGAAGCGGATATCCGGACAAAAAGGAGGATTGTTATGAGTGTGAATGACTCACTGAAGAAATTCGGAATAGAACAGAGCATAAAGTACCTTTACAAGGATCCGGAAAAAAACCTAAGGAAGATAATGGACTGGGCGGACAAGTTCAGCGAAGGTAAGTTCGTGAAACACCGGAAGCTGATCAGGGAGGCAATCGAAAACCCTGAAAATCCCTACTATCCGTTCATCCGTCACATCATCAATGACATTGACCATGAAGTGATGAGCACGATCGCCGTGAACTTCTTCATCAACGCAAACCTTGTCGGCTGGACAACCCAGGAGGAATACAGGAAGAAGTACGGATGCAACATCCCATGGGCTATCCTGCTCGACCCGACTTCGGCATGCAACCTTAGATGCACCGGATGCTGGGCGGCCGAATACGGCAACCGTCTCAATCTTACCTTTGATGAGATTGATGACATCATCCGTCAGGGGAAGGAAATGGGGATATACATGTATATCTACACCGGCGGTGAACCCCTTGTCAGGAAGGCCGATCTCATAAAGCTCTGTGAAAAACATGACGACTGCATCTTCCTTGCCTTCACAAACGGTACCCTGATCGATGAAAAATTTGCGGATGAGATGCTGAGGGTAAAGAATTTCATTCCGGCAATATCACTGGAAGGATCTGAGAAAGATACCGACTCAAGAAGAGGACAGGGAGTCTACACGAAGGCCAGGCACGCAATGGAACTGCTGCATGAAAGAAAGCTTCCATACGGAATTTCCTCGTGCTACACCAGTGCCAACTGGGATTCCATCACTTCGGAGGAGTATTATGACACACTCATTGAGATGGGTGCATACTTCATCTGGTACTTCCACTACATGCCGGTCGGAAACGATGCGTCAACCGATCTGCTGCCCACTCCTGAACAGCGGGAGGAAGTATTCAGAAGGATAAGGAAATACCGTCTCTCAAAGCCGCTTTTCGCAATGGATTTCCAGAATGATGCGGAATATACGAAAGGATGCATTGCAGGCGGCAGGAGGTACCTCCATATCAATGCAAACGGAGACGTGGATCCATGCGTTTTCATCCACTACTCCGATTCGAACATCAGGGAGAAATCCCTTCTTGATGTACTCCGATCCCCGCTGTTCATGGCGTACCATGACGGACAGCCCTTCAACGAGAACATGCTCCGTCCATGCCCGATGCTGGAAAATCCTGAAAGGCTCAGGAAGATGGTAGCTGAAACCGGAGCACATTCAACTGATCTGCAGTCTCCGGAAAGTGCGGATCACCTTTGCGAAAAGTGTGACCTCTATGCAGCTGCATGGCGCGTGAAGGCAGATGAGCTCTGGGAAGAACGAAAACGGAAATGACGGTGCGTCATTTTTGAATATCCCCCTCCCTTCGGTCGCAGGAAATCCCTGCGGCCGTTTTACTTTTTAACCTTTTTATACCTCAGTGCACAGACATCATCGCCCTTTGCAATGCACTTCGGAAGTTCCAGAATCGCTCCGTACTGCTCACCGATCCCATGGTCACCGCACATGGCGATGTCACAAAGCCGTGCGATATCCTCATCAGAAACACCCTGCTTCTGCCATGCTTTCACGAGCGGACAGTAGTGAAAATCCAGAAAGAGCTCGTCATCAGTGCTCTTAACCGTATCCATCTCAAAGACACGTCTTGCAGGTGCCGTGAAAAGAGTCTTCTTAAGACCTTTTAAGGAATCGGTCTTACCCTTCTTCACGAGGTTTTTCCCCTGATAAAGCCCGCAGCGCTTTACCGCATCGGGAGCGAAATCCTCCCATGAGAGTCCCTTCTTACCCGCCTCATCACATAACAGGTAGAGCCAGAGGGCGCGGTGCTCCAGCAGTTCCCTTATCGCGGCAGTCAGTGCATCCTTATGTTTTGCTTCGTTTTTAATCATGGCGAACATTATAACACAAACGGTCATTAATAATGTACAATTACGGCAGACAGCCAATTCAGGGAAGGTATATATGGCAAGAACAACAGGAGTTGTATCAAGG